>JAJRRX010000210.1 GCA_024279075.1 Alphaproteobacteria bacterium
AGGTTTGATCGTGATTGCTTGAGGTCGATTAAACTAAGCGCCTCGTCAACTAACACTATGATCGTGAGGTTGATTCCCATATCCCGCGCCGTGGCCAACTCGCCAATGACCATTTCAAAGCCGGCATCGCCGACAAAAGCCACCACCTTTGGCCCCTCAGGCCCCGCCGCCTTGGCATAGCCCATGGCCAGCGGCAGGGCGATGCCCATGGTGCAAAAACAGGTAGATTGCAGCAGAGTTTGCGGGGTTTTGCAGCGCCACATCTGGCTCAGCAATATCCGGTGTGCCCCGCTATCGGCGGTTGCGATACCCCCTTCGGGCAGGGCCTCCAGCACGGTGTCAAACACCTGATGCGGCCCCCAATGGTCCGGCGGGGCAAACATCTCCTTCAGCGCCGCCCGCGCCTCAGGCGCACCACCAGCTTTACCGGAAACCGCAGGCAACAGCGCCGTTACACCCAGTGCCACATCGCCAACAAACCGCACTGCCGCGCCGTGCATCCCGTGCCGAATGTCGGCGTGCAATATCTCGATCGCACAAGCCGCGCCCCACGGCTCAATCCAACCATTTCGCATTTCAATCGGGTCATACCCCGCTAGAATAATGCAATCGGACTCCTGCAAGATCGGCAATACAATGGTGTCCGATTTTGGCGAAAGCCCATGCCCACCGAGGCAAAGCGCGTGGTTTTCATCTATAATCCCCTTGGCCTTATATGTGGTCAGCACCGGAATTTCTCCCGCCTCCGCCAGCGCCAAAATCGCTGCGCCAGCCCCGTGATGCACCGCCCCAAGCCCCGCCAAAATCACCGGCTTTTTCGCTTTCGCCAGCATCGTCCGCGCCGCCTCCAGCGCCGCCCCCTCGGGCCAAGCCGCAGGCAATGGTGCCAGCAGCGCCCGCTCGATCACCGCCACCTCGCTGCCCGCAATATCATACGGCACATCCACATGAACTGGCCCCGGAGGGTCCGCCCGCGCGATCATCAGCGCTTTTTCAATCACGTGCTGCGCCGAGCCTTTCGCGACCTGAAATTGCGCCTTGGTGATCGGGGCCATCAAGGCACTTTGGTCAATCACTTGGTGGGTAAAGCGCTCGGCCTCGCCCCGCCCGATGCAGCCCGAAAGCACAATCAACGGCACCTGCTCCTGATAGGCATTGGCGACCGAGTTCAGCCCATTCGCCAGCCCCGGCCCGATGGTTGTTAGCAATATCCCCGGCGCCCCCGTCACGTGGTAACTGCCCTCCGCCAAATACCCCGCGTTATTTTCGTGCTTGCACAGCGTAAACTCGATGCCGACCTCATCCATCGCCTGCATAACCAACAAAACCTCGCCGCCTGGCATGCCAAACGCATGCCTGCATCCGGCCTCATACAGCTTGGCCGCAATGATCTGTGCTGCCGTTGTCATTTCACATACCCATCTCTTGTTTGCGGCAGTTTCATCTCCAAAACCTTCCCCGCCACAAGGTTTTTCAGCATCTGCGCCGTGCCACCGCCGATGGTAAACATGCGCGCATCCCGCACCATCCGCTCCAGCGGGAGGTTGCGCGAATACCCCGCCGCGCCGTGCATTTGCAGCGCGTCATTCGTGACTTTTACAGCGTTTTCAGACGCAATCAGCTTGGCCTGCGCCGCCATCAGCGGGTCCGGAAAGCCGCTGCTCGTATGCTCCGCACTTTTAGCCGCCCGCCAAATCATCGCCCGCGCGCTTTCCAGCGCCACATTCATTTCGGCCAGCATCCATTGTAGGCCTTGGAATTCCGCTATTGGCCGCCCGAATTGCTCGCGGGTTTTCACGAAGGCCAGAGCCTGTTCATAAGCCCCCTGCGCCACGCCGAGCGCCACCGTGCCAGCCCCCACGCGCTGGCCATTATAAGCGTTCATCAAGCCCGCAAAGCCGCGCTTGATGCCGTCCGGTGGTATTAGCGCCATCGAAGCATCCACCACCAAATCCTCAAAAATCACCTCAGTTTCAGGGATGCCCCGCAGCCCCATCGCTGGCTCCCGCGTGCCAATTATCAAGCCCTCATCCTCGCCGCGCACCGCGATAAAGCCGCCGATGCCCAGTCGCTCTCCGTTTTCCTCAACCTGTGCAAAAATCAGGTGGGCCTTGGAAACACCCCCACCGGTAATCCAGTGCTTAATCCCGTTAATCACATATTTATCGCCCTGCTTCACCGCCGTTGTGGTCATGCTAGTCGCCGCCGACCCGCTCCCCGGTTCCGTAATGCAAATCGCAGGCTTATCCCCCGCCAAAATCAGCGGGGCCACGCGCTTTATCTGCGCCTCGGTGCCATACGCACAAATCGCCCCAATCGCGCCCATATTGCCCTCGACAACTATGCGCGCCGTCACCCCACACACTCGCGCAATCGCCTCAACCACCAAAACCACGTCAAAATAGCTCAGCCCCAGCCCGCCATGGGCCTTCGGAATCGTCATCCCCATAAAGCCCGCTTCCGTCAGCGCTTTTACATTATCCCACGGGTATTGCTCGCTCCGGTCCACCTCCGCCGCACGGGGCGCGATCACCTCCGCTGCCAGCTTCAAAGCCGCCGCCTGTATCGCCTTTTGGTCACCTGTCAAAAACATCTCTTAGCCTTTCCCGAGCCAGTCCTTCATCACATTATCATTATCCGCCCCACACAAGGGCGGCGCATTTCTATAAGTCACCGGCGTTTCAGAGAACTTCACAGGGTTGCCAATCAGCTCGATCTCCCCTGCCGGATGCTCCATTTTTACCCTCATTTCGCGCGCTGCCACCTGCGGGCTGTCGAACACCTCCTTGAGGTTATTGACCTCGCCACAAGGCACGTTATTGGCCTTCATAGCGTCCAGCATTTCCTGCTTACCCCGCGTGGCAAATAGCGCCTCCAGCTTGGGTAGCAGCACCTCGCGGTTTTCAATGCGCTTTATATTGGTGGCATAGGCGGGGTCCTCCGCCATCTCCGGCACGCCGAGAATACGGCAAAACCGCCCGAACTGGCTGTCATTGCCCACCGCCACTATCACATGGCCATCCCGTGCTTCAAACACCTGATACGGCACGATATTGGGGTGCCCATTGCCGCGCCGCTTGGGCAGCTCGCCCGACTGCAGATAATTCGTGCCTTCATTAATCAGCCACGCGATCTGGCTATCCACCAGAGCCACATCAATATACTGCCCCTCACCCGTCACATCCCTGTGCCGCAAGGCCGCGAGCACGGCGGTCGCCGCATACATGCCACACATCACATCGGCAATGCCTACGCCCACCTTCATCGGCGCGCCGTCCGGCTCGCCCGTCAGGCTCATAATGCCGCCATACCCCTGCGCCATCAGGTCATAGCCCGGCAAATGCGCGTTTGGCCCCGTCTGGCCAAAACCCGTGATCGAGCAATAAATAATGTTCGGGTTTATCTTGCGGATCTCCGCGTAATCCAATCCAAATTTCTTCAACCCACCGAGCTTGTAATTCTCCACAAGCACGTCCGCCTTGGCCGCCAGCTCTTTAATCAGCGCCGCCCCCTCGGGCGTGGCAATATCCACCGCCACCGAGCGCTTGTTGCGGTTTGCGGCCAAATAATACGCGCTCTCGCCCGTCTCGTTTCCGTCTGCATCCTTCACATAGGGCGGCCCCCATTTGCGCGTGTCATCCCCCACACCCGGCCGCTCAATCTTCACCACGTCAGCCCCGTAATCACCCAAAAGCTGCGTGCTGCTTGGCCCCGCCAAAATGCGAGACATATCCAGCACTTTAATGCCTGCCAGCGGCCCATGTTTTCCCATACTTTGTGACATTATCCCATCCTCTCCCCCAGCATAGAGCCAGTAATTCGAAATAAAAGTGACTTATTCTCGGTTTAGCGTTAGATTTACTCGCAAAAAGGAATCACTTATGAACCTGCAACAGCTCAAATCCCTCGTTGCCATTTACGAGAACAATAGCTTCTCCGCTGCTGCCGACAAGGTCTCCCTGAGCCATTCTGCTATTTCCTTGCAAATCCGCACGCTGGAGGAAGAATTCGGCCAGCAATTGTTTGACCGTTCCACCCGCCCCGCGACCCTTACGCCTACCGGCAAGGCCACGGCATTGGCGGCGCAAAAGGCGCTCAAAATGGTTAACACCGTCAAGCTGATCGGCAAGGGCCAACAGCACCGAGACCAAATCTCCTTTGGCATCGTCCCCACCGAGGCGCAATATCTGTTGCCCGTGGTGCTGCGCGAGTTGCAAAAGCGCCAACCGGGCATTCGAATCAAGGTCAAATCCGGCTTGTCTGGCAATCTTGCGCTCCAAGTGCTTAATCTCGATCTCGATTTCGCAATCCTTACGGCCCCCATTACCGCCCTGCCCGAGCTGCAAGTGCAGGAGCTGGTCATTGAGCCGCTTTATGTAATTGCGCCTAAAAACACGCGCGCAGACTCTGATGAGACCTTGCTGCGAGACCATCCTTTTATTGCCTTTGAAGCGATGACATGGATGGGCCATCAGGTGTCTGCCCGCCTGCAATCCCGCGGGATCCGCGTAAATGAAATTATGGAAGTTGACCGCTTGGACGCCATCGAGAAAATGGTGCGCGAGGGGTTTGGCGTTTCCATCGTCCCTCAGCGTTTTCTCGCCCCGCCGCTAGAGCGCCACCTTAACATCGTGCCCTTTTGCACCCCGCAAGAAACCCGCCGCCTTGTGCTTATTCACCGCGCAGGAGAGGAGGCCGACCTGCCCATTGCTAACATTCGCCAAATCATCGAAACTCAAGCCGCTGCCACTTGAAATTCGGGCGGTCGCGCCAATATATGCACTAACCTGAATATTTCTGGAGCCTGATCATGTCTGCCAAAAACCTAACCTGCCTGAGCTGCGGCACCGTAAACCGCGTGCCCAGCGAGCGCCTTTCCGCCAAGCCTAAATGCGGCACCTGTGGCCAAGCGCTGAATGTGCCCAAAGTTACCGAGATCGATGCTACCACATTGGCCAAAGCCAGCAAGCGCGACCAGCTGCCGCTGGTGGTGGATTTCTGGGCCCCTTGGTGTGGCCCCTGCCGGATGATGGCGCCGGAGTTTTCTAAAGCGGCAACCCAGCTTGGCACCTCTGTGCGCTTTGCCAAGATTAACACGGAAGAGTTCCCCGCCGCCTCGCAACGACACAATATTCGCGGCATCCCGACGATGGCGCTGTTTAGGAACGGCAAAGAAATCGCCCGGCAATCCGGCGCTTTGCGGGCGGACCAGATTAAGAATTGGGTGCAAAGCCATATGTCTTAAGGCTGCTTTATTCTGGCAAAGCGATATCGGCCCAGATCAACCGATGCGCGGTGCCTGCCGCCCCTAATAGGGCGCTGTCTGCAGGCCAATAAACACCGGACTCCAGCACCTCTAGCCCTGCATCCGGCAGCACGTAATCCACTTGCAATGGGCCAGTGGCTTGCCATTCGACAGTATCACGCGCGGGCATCGGCTGAAGGCGCGGGTGTGCAAGCAGCTGCTGCAGGGCTTGTTTGCGGCTATCTCCGCGCGTTGGGTCGGCGTTAAGGTCGGCTAACAGCACAACGGGGGTTGGGGGGAGGCTAGCATTGGCGCCCGCGTCATCAGTAAAGGCCTCGCCACTTAGGTAGCGGTTCAGGTAGGTTATTTCCGCTTGGTTGCGCAACCCGTTAGCGTCCTCCTCGCCATCAAAAACCGGCGGGGTTGGGTGGGCGGCGAGAATGTGCAGCGGGCCGCGCGGCAGGGTAATCTCAACATCCCAAAGGCTATGCGAGGCAAGGCGAAGAACTGGCCAATTAGGGAAAAATGGCGCGCCGTTCTCAGCAAGGGGTGGCGGGCCAAAATCTTGCCATTCTAAATTGTCAAATTGGCGGGCACTGGCAATCGGGTAGCGCGAAAGCAGGGCCATGCCGCCAGAGCCTTCAAAGCGCCCGAAGCCCCACGCGTCATTCCAGTCACGTAGGCGGCCATTATTGTTAATATCCAGCCCAGACTGTCGCCCGCCATTGCCAAGCGGCGCATATATGAACGGGTAGCCAAGCCCCGTGAGCGCATTAAAGTGGCTAAGCGCTTGGGCCTCGTAATCATTATCAAACCCCGTGAGCAGCAGGATATCGGGGTTGATGCTGGCAATGATTTTAGCGAGCGCCAAAATGTCATCGTCTTGATCGAGAATATCTTTAAGCAACAGCCCCGGGCCATCGCGCCCCAACCCCACATTATAGGTGGCAAGGCGTAAGCGCTCCTGCGCCGCCAGTGGCCACGCAATAAGCGCCGCCAGCAGCCAGAGCCATTTCATTTTGCAACGATGGCTTTGGAGAGAATGCGTGAGATTTTGATCAAGCTGGTGCCACGGATAAACATCAGAGCAGGCAAAAATGCCCAAACCGTGGCCACCCAGATCAGGGAATGATTATACCCAAAAAGGTCTGGACCCAAACGATCTTGGATGAGCGGAAAGGCAAACGGCAGCACATAAAACAGCGCGACGCTGAGTGCAATATTCAGCCAGCCATCCCGCCGCAAACGCCGCCCTGTCAGGCTTACTTCGGCGGGGGCAAAAGTGGGCAAGTTGGCCCAAAGGTTAAACTTTGTGCGCCCGAATGGCCATTTGAAAACCCAAAGCAGGACGCTCATTAGCGCGGTGAGGGACACCGAGATTAAAAAAGCCGACGAGAAAATACGAGTAAGCAGCAATGTGCTTGATGTGGTTTCAAGCGTGGCAATTTTGGCCAAAGCAAATTCAACCGGAGAATTTGGAGTAATTGTGTAGGTGCGGGTCCAATCGGCAAGGGAAAGGATATCGGCATTGCCCGTTATTGAGGCGCGAGCAACCAAGCTCAGCCCGATGGCAAGCGCCGCTAAAATGCCGATTCGAAACCGATTATAAGGTGGCGCAAAGCGGAAATCGACAAAGCCCGGGGTTTTGCTTGCGTATTCAAACAGGGCAAAAGCCGCGATGATTGCCGCGATGATCATCGAAAGTTCGCGCGCCACATTGGGAATGCCGGGCAAAATAAAGGAGGGGGATGCAACGATTATGCCCAGAATGAGCGCACGAATCAAGGCTCCGAAGAATTGTACCAATGCGGTCTGCCCCCTGCTTCTTGCTCGTTTACGAGCTTTATACCCAAGGCATCGATGTAGCGTTTTGGGCTTCAAATACAGCAATCGCGTCGGATTTCTGCATTGTCAGCCCGATATCGTCCAGCCCGTTGATCAAGCAATGCTTTTTAAAAGCATCTACCTCAAAGCTGACCTCGCCGCCATCGGGGCCTGTTATTGTCTGGTTTTCCAGATCAACATTTAACACTGCATTTGCTCCGCGCTCGGCGTCATCCATTAACTTGTCCACATCCTCTTGCGGGAGAATGATGGGGAGAATGCCGTTTTTGAAGCAATTACTATAGAAGATATCCGCAAAACTTGTGGATATTACTACACGAATCCCAAAATCTAGCAAGGCCCAAGGTGCATGCTCACGTGAGGACCCGCACCCGAAGTTGTCTCCAGCTACAATGATTTGCGCGTTTCTATAGGCAGGTTTGTTCAAAACGAAGTCGGGGATTTCCGCGCCAGCGTCATCATAACGCATTTCGTCAAATAGGTTTTTGCCAAGACCCGAGCGCTTGATGGTTTTCAAAAACAGCTTGGGGATGATCATATCGGTGTCGATATTGATCAGGGGCATCGGGGCGGCAACGCCAGTGATTTTAGTGAATTTTTCCATAATGAAGCTCCTTACAGATCACGAATATCGGTCAGGTGACCAGTGAGGGCAGCGGCAGCGGCCATGGCGGGGCTAACAAGGTGGGTGCGGCCACCACGGCCTTGGCGGCCCTCAAAATTGCGGTTGGAGGTGGCAGCGCAGCGCTCACCGGGGGCGAGCTGATCTGGGTTCATGGCCAAGCACATCGAGCAGCCAGCCAAGCGCCACTCAAAGCCGGCATCTATCAAAATCTGGGCAATGCCCTCCTCCTCGGCCTGCGCGCGCACAAGGCCGGAGCCTGGCACAACCATGGCCCGCATGCCGTCTTTGATCTTTTTGCCCTTCACTACCTTGGCAACTTCGCGGAAATCCTCGATTCGGCCATTGGTGCAGGACCCGATGAATACTGTGTCAATTTGGATATCGGTGAGCTTCATGCCGGGGGTAAGGCCCATGTAATCGAGCGCGCGCTTAACCGCGTCCACTTTGCCCTCTGTAAAGTCCTCAGGCGCTGGCACATTGGCAGAAATCGGCAGCACATCTTCTGGGCTGGTGCCCCACGTGACGCTCGGCTCGATATCTTCTGCGCGGATGGTCAGCACTTTATCAAACACAGCCTCTTCATCAGAGAACAGGGTTTTCCAATAGGCCAGCGCAGCCTCCCATTGAGCACCCTTTGGCGCATGAGGGCGGCCCATAACGTAATCAAAGGTTTTCTGGTCCGGCGCAATCAGCCCTGCCCGCGCGCCGCCTTCAATCGCCATGTTACACACGGTCATCCGGCCTTCCATGGACAGCGCCTCGATGGCCTCGCCGCAATACTCGATCACGTAGCCCGTGCCACCTGCTGTGCCGGTTTGGCCGATCACATGCATGGTGATGTCTTTGGCGGTGACACCGTTTTGCAGCTTGCCGGAAATCTCGACCTTCATGTTTTTGGACTTGGCTTGAATCAGCGTTTGGGTGGCCAGCACATGCTCCACCTCGGAGGTGCCGATGCCGTGGGCCAGCGCGCCAAAAGCGCCGTGGGTGGCGGTGTGGCTATCACCGCACACCACGGTCATGCCCGGCAGCGTCCAGCCCTGCTCGGGGCCAACTATATGCACAATGCCTTGGCGGATGTCATTTACCGGATAATAATGCACGCCAAAATCTAGCGCGTTTTTCTCCAGCGCATCCAGCTGCACGCGGCTCTCTTCATTTTTCACTTCGCCTTCCAAACGGTCCAGCGTGGTGGGCACATTATGGTCTGGCACGGCGATGGTTTTATCGGGCGCGTGCACGTTGCGGCCCGCCGTGCGCAAGCCTTCAAAGGCTTGTGGGGAGGTCACCTCGTGCACGAGGTGGCGATCAATATACAGCAGCGAAGTGCCGTCTTCGTCGGTGGATACCAGATGGGCATCCCAGATTTTGTCATAAAGCGTTTTGGCGGTCATAATGGCCTCGTGGTGTTCGGGAAAGGGAATCGCGAAGGGGTGCGTTAAGCCCCTTGCTTTTGCATCAGAGACTCACCGTGAAAGCGCCATGGCAGGCGGGTATGGTCATCAAGATCAAAAAATCGGTTCATAAGATTTGTTTACGCTCAAAACATGGTGGGAGCAAGACCCGCCTTTTTAGCCCGCCTCGGCGGCCAATCCTTAATTGTCACTTAGAAGACAAGGGCAGCAGGCAAACTGGTATAACTTAAGTTTATCTCAATAATTGAGGTCAAAACAGTAACCAGTAATAAACGCATCAATGCCGGTGCGCGTGTTGAGACGCCTCATTTTCAGGCACTGTCTCTTCTGCACCACAGGCTTTGATCGGCGGCAAAACCGGAGCTTGGCGGCAAACGGTTTCCCCCTTGGCGGCGGGGCGTGGCTTCTCGGCGGAGGAAGCTACGGTGCCGTAATTGGTTGGTTTTACCGGAAATTATTCCGGAAAAAAAACAATGCTTATTCATAAAACAGAAAAACAACTTTGAAAAGCTATTGTTTTTGTTGCCTTAATTCTATAAATCTCGGGTATATTACGCCTGAGGCCTTTATTTGAAAAATTGTGTTCGATTTCCCCATTTACTAAAAGCAGATATTCTGTCTGAGTTAGACTCTGACTTTAAACACAGCTTTTTGAATGCTTGTGCGGTGCGCATTTATAAAAAACCAACCGTTATTTTTGAGCAAGGCATGCCCGCCGACGGCATGGTCATTTTGGCACATGGCTATGTAGACGTGAATTATACCGGAGAAGATGGCCAGCAATCTTTTTTAGTGCGCGCTAAATCTGGTAATATTTTGGGCGAATCCGAAACCATCACGGACGAGCCTTGCGCTGCAAGCTGTATAACCTCGGCAAATACCACTTTGCTTTATTGCACGCCTTCACAATTAAGCGCGGCATTGCTTGTTCCGGGCTTTATCAAAAACATTACCAAAATTCTACATAAGCGCTTGGTCTATGATAATTGGGTTAAGCATATTGGGCAATTTGGCGCGGTAGGCGAGCGCTTGCGCGGTTTTTTGTATGTCCTGTCCGAAAATGTCGGGAAGATATCCGAAACGCAATCTTACTTGGCCAATGTCGTGGGCTGCTCACGCCAGACCATTAACCGAGAATTGGCCACCCTGCGTGAAGCAGGCATAATAGCACAAAATGGCAGTGAAATTACGGTGCTAGACCGGAAAACCCTAGGCTTGGGGCTAATGGAATAGCGCCTTTCTGGCTATAGACTGATTTGTAAACTGGCCCTATTCTGGCGCTACATATCTCCCCCATAGAGGGCGCAGAAACAGGCCAGTTTGGCCCGCTTGATCAGGAGCTGCCCGATGAAAATGACAACCGAAGAAGCCTTTGTAAAAGTGCTGCAAATGCACGGAATTGATAATGCATTCGGCATTATCGGCTCGGCCTTTATGCCCATTTCGGACCTGTTCCCGAAAGCCGGAATCACCTTTTGGGATTGTGCGCATGAATATACCGCAGGGATGATGGCGGATGGCTTTACGCGGGCCTCTGGCAAGATGAGCCTTGCGATTGCGCAAAACGGCCCGGGCATTGCCAACCTCGTAACCCCCGTAAAAACCGCTTATTGGAACCACACCCCGATGCTGCTGGTTACGCCCCAAGCGGCCAACAAAACCATCGGGCAGGGTGGCTTTCAGGAGGTTGAGCAGATGCGAATGTTTGCTGATTGTGTGGCTTACCAAGAGGAGGTGCGCGACCCTTCTCGCATGGCCGAAGTGCTGAACCGCGTGATTACAAAAGCGCGCCGGATGAGTGC
>JAJRRX010000211.1 GCA_024279075.1 Alphaproteobacteria bacterium
CTACCCTTCGCACGGGGTTGGCAAAATTTCCGAGGTGGAAACCCAAACCGTTGGGGAAGAAGTGCTGGAAATGTTCGTTATCTATTTCGAGAAGGAAAAGATGACCCTGCGCGTACCAACCCAAAAAGCGATTTTGGTGGGCATGCGGGCGCTTTCAACCCCTGATCTTGTGGCTAAGTGCATGAAAACATTGGCAGGCCGGGCGCGGGTTAAGCGCGCTATGTGGTCTCGCCGTGCGCAGGAATATGAGCAAAAAATCAACTCCGGTGATATGGTGGCGTTGGCTGAAGTGGTGCGGGATTTGCACCGCAATGATGATCAGCGTGAGCAATCCTACTCCGAGCGCCAACTTTATGAAGCGGCGCTAGAGCGGCTCACCCGTGAAGTTACAGCGGTAGACGCCCAAGGCGAGGACGCGGCACAGCGCAAAATCAGCGAAATTCTGGATGCCCGCGTCGCCCCGCCGCCGCCAGTTACCGAAGCACCTGCGGTATAATTTATAGTTTTACTTGATAATTTGTCAGGTTCTGAGCAAACTACCCTTCGGCAATCTGCCGGAGGGTTTTATTTTGGGCGTGTCAGCAAAATATTGGGGTTTAGGGGCTTTAGCCGCACTCGGGGCTGTGGGTTATTTTCTTTATCAACCTGCCCCGATACCTGAAATAGCATCGATAGAAGCCGATCAGGCCAATTCCGCGCCAGCACCGGAAACAACTGTTGAAAATGAGCCAACCCCCGCCAGCAGCGCGCGTGTTGAACCAGCCCCCGCAGGGGAAATTGCTATAAAAGAAGAACCCGCGCCCGTGCCTCAAGCACATGCACAGGGAGACGCGGCCAAAACACCTATTGCCCAAGCCGCCACGTCCCCCCAAATCGAGCCTGAAAGCACTGCCCTGCCAGACCCTCAAACCAATGCCGAGATACCGGATGGAGACCCTATTTTGGCCGCGCCGGAAGGGCTGGCCACAGATGAAGGCGCAGCAAATGCCACTGCGTCGGTTGCTGTGGTGCCGGATCAAAGCGTCGAAAGCCAAGAAGATGGCCCCGCGCCCGAGGTATCAGTCGCCATTAATGCGGCTCTGCAATCCCCTGCACTAGAAAGGGCGTCCGGCCCCCCGCCTCAGCCAGATTCCGCTGTTGCCAGCGCAGAGACGCCACAGCAAGCCACCGCGCCAGAGGCCGTTTTACCCGCACCCGTCACCGCAAGCGAGCCCGCACAGGGCTTGGCCCCCGAACCTGCCACCGAGGCCGCAGGCAGCCTCGCGCAAGAAGCGCCGCCCTTACTCGGGGAGGCCAGCCTGCCACTGAGTTTGGCCCAAGTCCTGCCCCCTGGTGTGGTGCCTGCACCAGACCAGATCGCACCAAGTTTTGACCTTGTGCGGGTGGCGCCCGATGGCTCGGCCGTTATCGCGGGCCGCGCGGCACCCGGGGCGAATGTGCAGGTTTTTTCCGGCACCGTTCCGGTGGCTGAAGCCACGGCCAGCGCGCGGGGTGAATTTGTGGTTTTTCTCGATTCCCCCAACGCCACCACGCTTGATCTGCAAATTCCGGCCACGCCGGAAGGGGCGCAGCTGGTGGTTTCACAGGATGATATCATCATCCTTCCTGCTGCGCCGAATGCCGAGAATACCGCCCCCACGGTGCTACACCGCACGCCCGATGCGATGCAAATAATCCAGCCTTCCGGACCAGCCATTCCAAGCAATGTGAGCCTTGATTTGGTAAGCTATGCCGAATCTGGTGCGGTGCAGCTTGCGGGCAGGGGGCAGCCCGGGAATGTGGCGCGGATATATGCAGACGGCCAGCTCGCGGGCGAGGCTACGATTGCGGATGGCGGCAACTGGGCGCTAGAAATTAGCGATATCGCTGAGGGGCGCTATGTGCTGCGAGTAGATGAAATTACACCCGCGGGGGAGGTGCTGAGCCGCACGGAAAGCCCATTTCAGCGGCAGTTCCCCGAGGCGGATTTGCCCGATAGCTTTTCCCAAGGGGCCAAAATCATCGTGCAGCCGGGCAATACGCTCTGGCTTATGGCCACCGAGGCATACGGCGATGGCGATGCCTACTCGCAAATTTTTTCAGCCAATAAGGATGCCATTCGTGATCCAAACCTGATTTACCCCGGCCAAATTTTCGCTATCCCGCGTATTGAGGAATAATCACCGCACCCTCTGGTGCTTTCCGGCCGCAGCCCCTATCTGTTACCAATGCGAAATCGAATGGCTTATACCCCCGACACCGACGACGACAGCTCTAGCGGCTGGGAAACCATTAAGCGGGTTTCGCCCTATCTGTGGCCCAAAAACCGTTTTTGGCTGAGAGTACGCGTGGTGCTGGCGATGATCGCGCTGGTATTGGCCAAGGTGGCCACAGCGCTGACGCCTCTGTTTTTTATCGCCGCGATTGATGCACTGACGCCCGAGGAGGCCTCGGGCAGTGTGGGCTGGCTTTTGGGCATATCTGCTGTTGGCTTGGTGATCGGCTATGGCTTGATGCGCCTTGCCACTGTGGGCTTCAACTCGCTGCGCGATGCGCTGTTTGCCCGCGTGGCTCAGCGGGCGCTGCGGGTGCTGGCACGTGAAACTTTTGAGCATATTCATGCGCTTAGCCTGCGCTACCACCTACAGCGCAAAACCGGAGGCCTGAGCCGGATCATTGAGCGCGGGGTGAAAGGTGTCGAGTTTCTGCTGCGGTTTATGCTGTTCTCCATTGGGCCGCTGATACTGGAGCTGATCTTTGTCGGCATTGCTTTGGTGTGGCTGTTTGATGTGCGTTATCTTGGCGTGGTGACGGTGACGATTTTCCTGTATGTGGTCTTTACGTTTAAGGTGACAGAATGGCGAGTGAACATTCGCCGTCAGCAAAACAAGGCTGATACGGACGCAAACCAGAAGGCGATAGACAGCCTGTTGAACTTTGAAACGGTTAAGTATTTTAGCGCAGAAGAGCGCGAGTCGGCGCGCTACGATGTCTCGATGCGGGCGTATCAAAGTGCGGCGATCAAAACCAGTTATTCGCTGGGATTCCTTAATTTTGGCCAATCCGTGCTGATCACCGCTGGCCTTGTGATTGTGATGATCATGGCAGCGATTGGGGTGCAAAATGGAGACCTGACGGTGGGTGAATTTGTCGGAGTTAACACCTATATGATCCAGCTCGTCATGCCGCTGAATTTCCTTGGCTCGGTTTATCGCGAAATCAGGCAGGCACTGGTGGATATGGGGCAGATGTTCTCCTTGCTTGGCCAACCGCCTGAAATTACGGATAAACCCGATGCGCGCGCACTAAATGTGAGCGGTGGCGAGGTTAGCTTTGAAAATGTTGATTTTTCTTATGAGGA
>JAJRRX010000212.1 GCA_024279075.1 Alphaproteobacteria bacterium
ATCGAAGTGCTGCCTTGGGGGGCGGTTGATTTTAACGGTGAAAAACTGGCCTCTGAGGGCGAAGGCGGGCATTTTACCAAAGTTGCCAGCGGCTATAACCCTGATACCGGCGTGCTAACCTTGGCCGAGGCGTTGCCCGCAGACTTTAACACCGTATGGCACAGCCGCCCCGATAGGGCAGCGCTGGAAACCACGCGTTTTGGCGCAAAGGACCAAGCGCCGTTTGTATTTGTGCGGGTCTGGGATCGCGGCGAGGACCGCACTTCACCAGCTCAAATGCCGGTGGCGGCGGGCAGCGTGCTGGGCCTGACAGGGCTAACCCTAACCCATAGTGGCACGCCGCGTATGGGCGATGCATGGGTGATCGCCGCCCGCCCCTTTGCACCGGATGATATCGCCCCGTGGGAGCTACGGGTAAACACCGCGCCCAGCGCCCGCCGCCGCTTTGCCGCCCCCTTGGCGCGCTTGGCATGGGATGGCATAGGCGGGGCGGATATCACCGATTGCCGCGCGCGGTTTCGGCCTCTTACACGGCAAAATGATTGTGTGACGTTGCGGGTTGGCGATGGCAGCCGCTCGCACGGGGATTATACGCGGATACAAGACGCGGTGGAGGCGCTGCCCGTGGAGGGCGGGCGGATACTGCTGCTGCCGGGGGATTATGACGAGCATGTTTTGCTGAGCCGGCGCGACAATATCCATTTTGAGGGCTGCGGCGTGCAAAGCCGCGTGTTTCCGGCCTCGGGGGAAAGCATAGCCGCTGATGATACTGCGGTTTTCACGCTTGAGGGCTGCCGCAACATAACCCTTAAAAACTTTGCCATTGAAGCCCCGGCCCAACTTGGGGTGGCCGCTATCAGCAAAGCGCCCGCCTTGGCCGAGGAGGGGCAGCTTGGGCGCGCCCATTGTGAAAATATCACCCTGCACGGCCTTACCCTGACTCATTTTCAGCGCGGCGGGGCATGGCTGGCGGCTTGCACGGGGGCCACGGTGGAGCAGTGCCTGTTTGTGGCCGATGGCACATTGGACGGGCAGGCGTTGGCCGAGAAGATCCACCGCCCTTCGCTGTTTATCCAAGGGCGCGAGCTGGTGGTGCGGGATAACACCTTAACCGCTATGGATTTTGGCAAACCTTTGGCCCCTACGCTTGGCGGCCTCATCATTGGTGGCGGCTCTAGCTCGGTGCAAGTGGCGCAAAACCTGATTGAGGGCTGCTATGGCAACGGGATTACGCTTGGTTCGGTGATTTATGTGCCGCAAAGCAAAATCGGGAGTGATGCCGAACTGACGGCGACTTTCCAGCGGTATTGGGGCACGGTTTATATCATAGACACATTCAAAATCTCGGATGACAACTGCTTTGGCCTCGACCCTGTGCCGCCTGCGGGCGAGCCAAACGACCCCGACCCCTTGGTGCCACTGCCGGACGGGGCTTTGTATGACCTCACCATCCGCCACAATCGCATCCGCAATATGGGGGGCAACGGCATTGGGGTGGCGCGGTATTTTAACCTCGATCAAGACCCGTTTTTGATAACGGTTGAAGATATGTTGATTGAGCGCAACGAAATTAGCGGCGTGCTGAATGGCGAAAACCTGCCCTTTCCGGCGGAAATGCAGTTGGTGGCGGCATGGGCAGGCATTGCGCTGGCTGATATAACGCGGGTGGAAATTCGGGAAAACCGGATTATCAGCAATAGCCGCAAGCACAGCGTGCCAGCCGTAGGTATTTTTGCGCTTTACGCCGAGGACACCGAAATAGTGGAAAACACCATCGCCGATAATGGGTTACGGGTGGATGAAATTAACGGTGATGGCCCCGGTTTAGGCGGCTGGCGCGGCGGGATCGTCATCACCCAAGTGCGCCCAAGCCCACGCGATATTGAGCGCTTGGCACCCGAGGATGGCCCGATCCGCTCTGATGGGTCTTGCGCACTGGTGGTGCATGGTAATTCGGTGCGCGCCCCGCAAGGGCGGGCGCTGACGGCCTTCGGGCTGGGGCCGATGCACATTACCGATAATCGCCTAGTGTCGCAATCAGGCGCCACCGACGGGTTTATCCTCGCGAGCTTTAACCTGCGCCGCTTTGGCCAGCTTTCTTTGGCGGGCCTGCTTGTTAACAGCCTGTTTGTCGCCCTGCAACAAGGGCAGCGGCCCAATGCCAGTGCGGGCCACCTTATCCTGTCAATCATGGGCGGAGATGTAGTGGCGCTGGCCAATATGGGGGTCTCCAACGAGATATATATGCAGCTATTTGGCTTGGGAGACCGCCTGATTAGCGGCGATCAGGAGCTGGGGTTTGATGCCCCCGGCGAGCTGATGGTGGGCGGTGATATTATGCTCAACAACAACCAGATCCGGCTGGATGGGCTGGACGGCATCTCGTCATTCGGCATTTCAGCGGTGGCGCTGGCCTCGCTGGATAATGTGATGGTGCAATCCAACCAGATCAGCCTTGACCTTGATGTCGATTTTATGGGCATGAACCTGTTGGCGCTGGGCTTTACCGTGCACGCATCCTCCAACCGGCTAAAGGAACCGCTGTTTAACTGCTTTGTATCGGCGCTCTCCTTGGCGGTGATGAATACAACCGCGCTGAACCAAGCCACCCATTGCGTGCTGCCCTTTGGCCCAAATATTGTGCGCTATAATCAAGGCAATACCGAGTTGGTCGAGGTGATAGAAGCGCTGACGGGAGCCAAAAACGAAGTTGAGCTTTGCAGCCGGATGCGCGGTGAGTTTACCCGCAATTTCAAAGAGGA
>JAJRRX010000213.1 GCA_024279075.1 Alphaproteobacteria bacterium
GATATCCACCCGCACGGTATCATGGCCGCCAACGCGGGTAAAACTTTGCTCGACCAACACCCGCAATATGCGAGATTGGGTTACCAGCGGCATCTCGGAGATTTCGTCAAAAAACAGCACCCCGCTATGGGCTTTTTCCAAAAGGCCGGGCTGAATGGCCCCCTCGACCTCACGGCCAAAAAGCACGCTTTCCATTTGGTCCGGCCCGATGCTGGCAGAATTAACGGTCACAAACGGCCCTCCGGCGCGCGGAGAATGGGCGTGAATATAACGCGCCGCAATCTCTTTACCCGAGCCTGCAGGGCCGGTAAGCAGCACGCGCGCATTGGTTTTTGACACCTTGTCGAGCTGGGATTTAAGCGCCTTAAAAGCCGGGCTTTCGCCAATCATTTCGCCGTTTTCTGGCTCTGAATGGCGTAGGCTTTTGTTTTCGCGCCGTAATTCCGAGGCCTCTATCGCGCGGCCGACAACCACCAATAACTGGTCGATATTAAAGGGTTTTTCGATAAAATCATAAGCGCCTTGCTTGACGGCCGCCACTGCGATTTCGATATTACCGTGGCCAGAAATGATAACCACAGGGATATTCGGGTTATCCCGCTTGGTTTTGGTCAAAATATCAATGCCGTCAAATTCACTGTCTTTCAGCCAGATATCAAGGATAATCAGGTCAGGCTCGGCGCGGTTTATTTCGTCAAAAGCGGTTTGTGAATTGCGGGCAAGGCGGGTGCTGTGGCCCTCATCCTGCAAAATATCTCCGATCAACTCTCGGATGTCTTGTTCGTCATCAATGACCAAAATATCACTCATGGATTTCCCTCGCAATAATCGTTGGTGGCAGGCAAATTCGTGCCTCCGCGCCTGCATGGTTAAACCCCGCAAATATCGGGGCTGTGCGCAATTCGAGCGTACCGCCATGCTCTTCAATAATTTTCTTTACAATCGGCAGGCCAAGGCCAGTGCCGTTATCTCTGTGGGTTACATATGGCTCAAAAAGCCGCGCCCGATCACTCGGCAAACCGATGCCGTTATCCTGAATTTTGAGCACCGGGTTTTTCTCATCCATCTCCAGAATGACATTGACAATTCCGGCGTAATCCCCTGATTTTTGTGATTTACTATCAATAGCTTCACCAGAATTCTTCAACAGGTTTGTAAGCACTTGGTTCAACATTGTGGCATCGGCCACGATTAAGACCGGTTCATTTGGCAATTTAGTTGTAAACGTGAGGTCAGGCCGCCCACTTTGGGCCAGCAAAACCGCATCGGATATCAAGGCGCATAAATCAAGCTCTTTGGGTTCTGGTGCTGGCATACGGGCGAATTTAGAAAACTCGTCCACGATCCGGCGCAGATCATTGGTTTGCCGCACGATCACATCACTGAGCTGGCCAAGCGCCTCTGGGTCCGCAACTTCGGCACTGAATTTCCGTTTCATTCGCTCTGCCGAAAGTTGTATTGGAGTCAGCGGGTTTTTAATTTCATGCGCAATTCTACGCGCCACATCCCCCCAAGCGGCCATTCTTTGGGCTGATACCAAATCGCTCACATCATCAAAGGTAATTACATAGCCTTCCACCTCGCCGCCGCGCGGGTGCCGCGCCACCATCCGGACCAAAAGCGTCTCTGTCACGCCGATGCGCGTTACCTACACTTCCCCCTGCGCCACATCTTGCCCGCGCGCCATAAGCTTCTCAAAAAGGCTGTTAAATTCCGGGGTAATCTCGTTAAGTGCCCTGCCCTCGGCGGCATCTATATCCAGCATCCGCACCGCCGCGGCGTTAATAAACTCAACACATCCGCTTTTATCCAACCCGATAACGCCAGCGGTCACTGATGTAAGCACCGAGTCAAAAAGCCGGCGCTGTTGCTCCGTGGTTTCGTTGACAGAAATAAGCGTGTCGCGCTGATTTCTTAGCTGGCGGGTCATGCGGTTAAACACCCGCCCCAGCATGGCGATTTCGTCATCACCCTCTTCTTCCCGCACCCGCACGTTCAGGTCCCCTCCCGAAACCCGCTGCACCGCACTTGCCAGCCGCCCTACTGGGCGCGCCAGTTTTTCAGCAAACCAGAGGCCCAGCCACATTGCGGCCAATATCACCACCACCGCAAAGCCCAGATAAATAAGCGCAAATTCAAACAGCAATCGTCCGCGATCCGATTCAAGCTGCTGATAAAGCGTCACCGTGGCCATGGTTTCGTCCAGCAAGTTCAAGATATCGCCATTCACATCACGAGTGACATAAAGAAAGCGGTCAGAATAGCCATCCAGCGCCATCAAGGCCCTGAATTCACTATTTTTCCAGTCCTCAATCAGCACAACCTCACCTTGCTGCGCCCGCGAAATTGCCGATAGGTCTGGGGCCTCATAATCAAATAAATAGCTGCGCGTGCCCCGCGCCACAATATTACTGGCGCCGTCAATCACAAAAGCCTCGGCGAGGGTTTTTTGCATCGTGTCTTGCCCGCGAGAAAGCGCGTCGCGCATTTCCCCTGCGCCTACAAAGTTATAGCGCGGCCTCTGGCGCTCGATGAAATTGGCCAAAAAACTGGCATCGGCCGTTAAGGTCGCGCGGTGTTCCTGCTCATAAGCCTGCGCTGCTGCCAGCGAGTTGCCGACAACCTGCTGCACACGGCTTGAAAACCAGCCCTCCAAGCCAAAATTAAGAGTGACCGTAGCAAAAATAGCCACCAAAACCGTAGGAATAAGCGCAATAAAGCTAAACACCGCCGAAAGCCGCACATGTAGTTTGGAGCCCGCCGAGCGCGACCGCCGCGCTGCTACAATTTTCAGGATCCGCCGCGCCACAAAGGTGGCAAGGATGAGGGTATAAACCACATCTGACAGGATGATGATTCGAAGGAGTCGCGGATTTGCAGGGCCGCTGAATGCACCCAAAAGCAAAGTGGTTGTCAGCGCCAAAACCGGCCCGATAACCACTAAAGAAAGGGTTAAATAGGTTTTGACAGCGCGGCTATTTTGCCAGCGCCCCAAGCGCTGCATGCTGATATTCAGTAATCCCTGTTGCAATTTAGCCACAAAATCCGCGCTTTCAGCTTAAACCTGTTGCATTATTACATCATTTTTTTACTTCGTAAAACCTCAATATCCAACTCACGGATTTTCTTACGCAGCGTATTGCGGTTAATACCCAGCAAATCCGCTGTTTTGAGCTGGTTTCCACCGGTGGCTTGCAGGCTGAGCATAATCAAAGGCCGCTCCACCTCGCGGATGATCTTATCATACAAGCCCGGTGGCGGCAGCGCCCCAGTATGCAGCGAAAAATAATGTTTTAGGTGCGCCTCGACAGAGCCGGACAGCTTTTGGTGCCGCGCGGGCTCTTGCGGCCCCAGCTCCATATGTGCCGCCAGTTCTCGCCGGATAATTTGCGCCCCAATTTCCTCTTCCGGGCATAGCACCGTTAACCGTTTGACGAAGTTTTCTAGCTCGCGCACATTGCCGGCCCAAATATGGCTGCGTAAGTGGTCCAGCGCCTCTGGCGTGATGGTTTTGAGCGGCAACCCCCCTTTGGCCGCCTCGGCTAAAAAGTGGCGCGCGAGGTCGGGGATATCCTCCAATCGCTCAACCAATCGTGGCAAACGGATCGGCACAACATTGAGGCGAAAAAACAGGTCCTCCCTGAATTTACCAGCAGCAACAAGGGTTTGCAGGTCTTGCTTGGTAGAGGCCACCACCCGCACATCGTCACTTCTTTGCTCTTGCAGCACCCGCAAAAGCCGCATTTGCGCTTCCAGCGGCATATCATCGACATTGTCCAAAAACAGCGTGCCACCAAAGGCCCCAGCATACAGGCCCGAGGGGTTTTCTCCGCTGCCAAATAGCTCACGCTCGATCATTTCAGGCGGAATGGCGGCCAAGTTGATCGGGACAAAAGGCGCTGATTTTCGTTGACTAAAGCTATGCAAAGTGCGCGCGACAATCTCTTTTCCCGTGCCAGAATCACCAAAGATCATCACCCCTAGGTCCGTATGCGTGAGCCGCGCCAGCACGCGGTAAACCTCTTGCATCATCGGCGAATGCCCGACGAGCGGCAAGCGTTCGGGCGGCGATACGGGTTTGGTGGCGGGGTGCGCTTGCTTGGTGGCCTTATTCACCAGCGCCAAAAATGCTGACAAATCAAAAGGTTTGGGCATATAGTCAAAGGCCCCAGCCTTGCTTGCCCGCACCGCAGTCGTAACCGTATTCTGGGCAGACATTACAATCACTGACAGGTCTGGTCGTTTTTTCACGATCTTGGGCAGCAGGTCGAGCGCATCGCCATCGGGCATCATCACATCTGTTACCACCACATCGCCTTCGCCCTCTTCCACCCATTTCCACAGGGTTGCAAGGTTACCCGTAGCGCGCACACGGCAGCCCGCGCGGGTCAGTGCTTGGCTCAGCACCGTGCGGATCGAGCGGTCGTCATCCGCTACTAATATCGTCCCGTCCATCTAGCGCGCCTCCTTCCAAACTGGCAGCAAAAGCTTAAATTCGGTGCCGTTAACATCCGATTTGCAGTCCACCACCCCGCCGTGGTCCGCCATGATTTTTGACACCAGTGAGAGCCCCAGCCCCGTGCCGCTGGCTTTTGTGCTCACAAAGGGTTCAAACACATCGTCCAGAATGCTGGCCGCAATTCCCGGCCCGTTATCCTTCACCGAAATCTCAATCGGCAGGCTTTGGCTGCGCTTACCGGGCAGTGAGAGCTTAACCCCTGGGTGATACGCGGTTTTAAGCGTAATCACGCCACCCGCTGGCGCGGCTTCAGCTGCATTTTTAAGCAGGTTTACAAGCACTTGCATTAGTTGATCAGCACTGCCAACCGTGGGCGGAATCGAGGGGTCAAACACCTCCTTAAAGGTCATATGCGCTGCAAACCCTGCCGCCGCCGCCCGCTTGGCGCGGTCGAGAATATCATGGATATTTACCGGTTCCGCCGCACTTGGCCCCATATCGCCAAAGGCTTCCACGCGGTTTACAAGGTCGCCAATGCGCTTGGCCTCTTCCTCGATCACCTCTGTAAGCTCGCGATCATCGGCGCTTAACCCGCCGCTCAAAAGCTGCGCTGCGCCAGAAATACCCGCCAAAGGGTTGCGGATTTCATGCGCCAGCATTGCCGCCATACCCGCCACCGAGCGCGCAGCATTGCGGTGGGAAAGCGAGCGGTCCATTTTATCTGCGATCGAGCGCGGGTGCAGCATCAAGAGCACCTCACCCTCGCCCAAACGCGTGGCTTGCACATTGGCCACCCCGCGCCCCTGCCCGCCCCAACCAACCTGCACATCATGCAGAACCACCGAGCGCATACCGCCCTGCGCTTGTGCCACGGCATCCAGCACAGCAGCACCGTCTCCGGTATAGCCCGCAAGTGCGCGGCCCTGCATTTGCTTGCGCGAGGTCATGCAAAACCCCTCGGCGGCGTCATTTACCTCAGCAATAATGCCTTCAGACGATATGACAAAGGCCGGAAAGGGCAACGCCAGCCAGATGGGTTCAAAGCTCTGCCTCATGCGGCTTTTCTTTCGCCCAAAAAGGCGCGGAGTTCTCGTAACACCTGGTTTGGTTCCTCCAGTCGCATCAACGCGCTGCGCATGGCCAAGCCACCATCGAGCGGTGCCAGATACCAGCCGAGATGTTTGCGCATATTCAGCATGCCCATATGGGAACCGTAAAAAGAAAGCATGTGGCTATAATGAGTTAGAACTATTTCCTCAAGGTCAATAGCAGGGGTAAGCCCTTGCAATTTAGCCAGTAGCCAGGGCTTGCCGCGCGCCCCGCGCCCTAGCATAAGCGCGTCAGCGCCGGATTGCTGGATCGCTTGTTTGGCGCTGATATCATCCACGATATCCCCATTCACCACCACTGGAATATTTACCGCTCGCTTTACGCGCCCCACAGCCTCCCAGTCTGCCTTGCCTTTATAAAATTGGTTGCGGGTGCGGCCATGCACGGTGATCATCCGCACCCCGGCGCTCTCGGCCCTCGTCGCAATATAATCCGCGTTATGCGTCTCCCAACCCAGCCGCATTTTCACGCTTACGGGCACATCGACCGCCGCCACTACCGCCTCGATCAGCCGCAAGGCGTGGTCCGGCTCGCGCATCAGGGCGGAGCCGGAAAGCCCACCCGTCACCTTTTTGGCAGGGCAGCCCATGTTAATATCGACCATCCGCGCCTCGAGGCCCACCAGCATCTTGGCGCTTTCCGCCATCCAGCGCGCCTCGCGCCCTGCGATCTGCACGGCGGTTTGCCCATTGCCCAGCCCGAGCTCGGCACGGTTATGCACGTCGGTGCGCTTTTTGGCCTGCGCTAGCTCCTGCGAGGCGATCATCTCCGACACCACCAGCCCCGCGCCAAAGCCCAGCACCAGCTGCCGAAAGGGCAAATCACTGATTCCGGCCATCGGTGCCAAAAAAACAGGCGGTTTTTCAGGAAAATTGTCAAAATCCAACGGCAAATGCTTAATCCTTGTGCAGATAGGATGGTGTAGCGGCTCGTCGCACGCCAATCAAGGGGCAATAGCCGTTGTTGGCAGGCGGTATTTGCGCTAAAATGCCCCATGAGTAAGAAAATTTCAGCCCTGATCGTCGCCGCTGGCCGAGGCACCCGTGCGGGGGCTGGCCTGCCCAAGCAATATCGGCCCCTCGGCGGGGTGCCCGTGCTGCGCCACACCTTGCAGGCGCTGCTGGCGCATGATGCTGTGCGCGATATTCAGGTGGTGATCCACCCCGATGATGTGCCGCTTTATGACGCCGCCACGGCGGGGCTAAGCCGCCTGCGCCCCCCTGTTTTCGGCGGGAAAAACCGCTCTGAAAGTGTGCTGAACGGGCTAGAGGCGCTGGCGAATGATGCCCCCGAGATTGTCCTGATCCATGACGCCGCCCGCCCGTTTCTCCCGCCTGAAATCATCGACTCGCTCCTGCTTGCGCTAGGGGATGCGCCCGGGGCCCTCCCCGCCCTTCAGGTGGTCGATGCCCTCTGGCACGGCGAAGATGGCGCGGCGAAGGCCCCCCGCAACCGCGAGGGCCTCCACCGCGCCCAAACCCCGCAAGCCTTTGATTTTGCCACCATACTCAAGGCCCACCACAGCGCCACAGCTCCGGCCGATGACGACGTGGCGCTGGCCATTCAGCAAGGCCTAAACGTGGCCATTGTGGAAGGGGACGAGCGCAATTATAAGCTCACAACGCCGCAAGATTTCGCCCGCGCCGAAAGGGAAACCATGATAGATATTCGCACCGGAAACGGGTTTGATGTGCACGCCTTTACCGAGGGAAACGCCGTAATACTCTGCGGCCTCAAAATTCCCCACACCCACGCACTGCTTGGCCATTCTGACGCCGATGTGGCCATGCACACCATTACCGATGCTCTGTTTGGCGCGCTGGCCGAAGGTGATATCGGCCAGTGGTTTCCGCCGTCCGAGGCCGAATGGAAGGGCGCAGCGTCGGATATTTTCCTGCTTAAAGCGGTGGAACGGGTGGCGGCGCGGGGGTTTGCCATTACGCATATTGATTGCACAATCATCTGTGAAGCGCCTAAAATTGGCCCGCACGCCGCGGCCATGCGGGCCGAAATCGCACGGCTTACAGGCATTGATCTTGATCGCGTGTCGGTCAAGGCGACAACATCCGAAAAACTTGGCTTTACGGGGCGCGGCGAAGGCATTGCCGCCATGGCCACCGCAACATTGGTGAAATTATGAGCAGACTTATCGCAACCGTCTTTGGCATCGGCCTTATCCCCTTTGCGCCGGGCACGTGGGGCAGCCTTGCGGCTATTCCGATGGCCTATGGCATCCACTATCTTGGCGGCTTTCCAGCGCTCCTTGTCTCTACCATCGCGGTTTACGTCCTTGGCCTTTGGGCCACCACCGAAGTCACGCGCGGCACAGATAACCACGACCCCTCAGAAATTGTGATCGACGAGGTTGCAGGCCAATGGACAGCTCTTCTTGGCGTTTCGGCTGGCCTTTGGTTTGCGGGCGTCCCGAGCCACATCTTCCCCTACCCTGGTTGGGTCAGCGCCTTTGTGCTGTTTCGCTTGTTTGATATCTGGAAGCCTTGGCTGGTGGGCTGGGCGGACCGCAAAACCACACCAACAGGGGTGATGCTGGATGACGTGATAGCGGGCCTCTTTGCCATGGTGCTTACTGTGGTTGCCGCTGGCATTTCGCACGGGGTATTGATGAAATGAGTGGTGCGCTTCAGGTGATCGAGGCCGCTCGTGCCGCAGGCCTGAAAATCGTTACCGCAGAAAGCTGCACCGGTGGCATGTTGGCCACCGCCCTTACCGATATCTCTGGAGCGTCTGCGGTGTTTGATCGCGGATTCATCACCTATTCCTACGCTTCCAAGCCCGAGGTTTTGGGGGTAAACCCTGATTTGGTCGAGGCGTATGGGGCGGTGAGTGCCGAAGTGGTGGCGCAAATGGCAAATGGCGCTTTGGCCCATAGTGATGCCGATATTGGTGTGGCCATTACTGGCATTGCAGGGCCGGTTGAAGGCAGTGGCAAACCCGAGGGGCGGGTTTGGTTTGCGATTGCAACTGCTGAATCCGTTGAGCCGGTGGTGCGCGAATTTGGCGCGATTGGCCGCGCTAATGTGCGAGAGGCCAGTGTGGAACAGGCGCTAGCCCTGCTGCTCGGGGCCATAAAGCGCTAATGCGCGGTTCTCGAACGCTTTCACAATCCGCCGCATCGCCTCTCCAAAAACCACACCAATAATGCCCTGTAACACTTTGGATTTGAACTCGAAATCCACATGGAAGTCGGCAATACATCCCTGCTCATCCGGCAGGAAATGCCAATAGTTGATCAGGTATTTGAACGGCCCGTCCAAATACTCCACCTCGATCTTGTGGTTTTCGGGGTGCATGGTCACGCGCGAGGTAAAGCGCTCGCGAAACAGCTTAAACGAAATTATCAAATCCGCCTCTACCACCTTGCCATCAACCGTTTCCCGCTCACTCCTGATCCGCGCCCCTGTGCACCACGGCAAAAACGCGGGGTATTTTCCAATGTCGGCCACAAGGTCAAACATCTGCTGCGGGCTATAGGGCATCGGGCGATTTTCAGAATGGGTGGGCATTTTGTCTCTCTGGGGTGACGTTTGCTGTTAGCTACCATAAAGTGCCTAAGA
>JAJRRX010000214.1 GCA_024279075.1 Alphaproteobacteria bacterium
GATAAAAGCGGCTGAATTTAGCGTTGTGAATGGGGTTTTTGCTGGTGGAAAACCCCTTTAGTCGAACATCGAAAAATCCGTTTAATGTGCTGTTTTTACAGTGATACTTTGTAAGTTGGGTGTTTATTAACCTAGGTTAGTAGTTATCATGCTCCCTTGTGGAGAGCGGCAATACCCCTATGCATGCAAGATCATTTCGAAGCAAAACCACCCCTGTGGCCAAGTTATCACGATCGGCCGCTATTCCGCCTCGCGGGCTTGTTTTGCTGCCCATTTTCCGCCAAAAAGCGCGCACCGTAACTTTGAACAGGAGGCCGACATTATGACACGCATCACACAAACGCGCCTTCGGGCGCAGATCAAGCTGGCCAGCTAGGCCACTTTTAGCGCTGTTCACCGCCGCGCTCCCCCATTTCAAAGGATACCCCTCATGGGCAACTCCCTTATTGGCGCGCTGCATTCGGCTGCGCCTATTTCGCGCTTTTATGGGCGCAATGCTTGGATAGACGGCAAAGCCGAAACCCAACTCACCACGCTTTCCCTTAAAAAAGGCGTTCTCAATATCGCGGCTTTTCCGGATCTGCATCCGGGAAAATACGGCCCTGTGGGCGTTGCCATTTTGGCAGATCGCATATTTCCTCAACTTGTCGGCAATGATATCGGCTGCGGCATGGCCTTGTTTGTGCTCGATATTCCCGCACATCGCCTTAAGGCAGATAAGGTTGCCAAACGCTTGCGCGCCCTTTCTGCACCCGTGCCAACCACACTTGGCACCATCGGTGGCGGCAACCATTTTTGCGAGGTGCAAACGGTGGGCGAGCTGCATCATGCGGTTGCCGGCATCTCCAAATCCAGCACGCTGCTAATGGTCCACTCCGGGTCGCGTGCCCTCGGGCAGGCGGTGTTTTCTGCCCATGCGTTGGCGGCCACTAACGGACTATCCGGCCACGCTACCGAGGCGTATTTAACCGCGCATAATACGGCGGTTTGTTGGGCGCGGCAAAACCGGTTGGCCATAGCGGAGCGCGCGGCCAAGGCCTTGCGCTGTGATCTGCAACGGGTATGCGATGCCCCGCATAACCTTGTGGAAAAAACCACCGCTGGCTGGCTGCATCGCAAAGGCGCAGCTAAAGCAGATATGGCTTTGGTGCCGATTGCTGGCTCGCGCGATGCCCCGAGCTATCTGGTGCGGCCATGCCTTCAGCAACAAGCGCTGGCATCGCTTGCGCATGGGGCTGGTCGCAAGTTTGAACGCGCCTCAATGAAGGCGCGCATCGGCAAGCCCGATGGCCTTTCCCGCACCCGCTATGGCGGCCGTGTGGTGTGTGAAGATAAGCAAATGCTGCTCGAAGAAGCCCCGAAGGCTTACAAAAATATCCAAGCGATAATGAAGGATATCGAAGCCCAGGGGCTGGCAGAGCGCGCGCTCACCTTGCACCCGTTTGTCACCTTCAAAAAGGCAGTGCAGCGATGACCCGACTTTTGATCAGCAGTGGCAAAGGCCCCGCAGAAACCCGCTTGGCCGTGGGTCATATCCTGCGCCTCATGGCGGGTTCGGCGGTAGAAGTTGTTACAGGCAAAGCAGATAAATACGGCCCTGCATCGGCGATTGTCACGCTGCCCACGGCGGCAGCGGCCCGTTGGCGCGGCACCATTCTATGGCGTTGTCAAAGCCCACTTCGGCCCCAGCATAAGCGCAAAAACTGGTTTGTCGGCGTGTTTGCGCTAGCAGAGCTGCAAAAACAGGATCAGCGCTTGCATCCTAAAGAGCTACGGTTTGAGCGTTTCCGTGCCGGTGGCCCCGGCGGGCAGCACCAAAACACCACGGATAGCGCTGTGCGCGTGGTGCATTTGCCAAGCGGGCTGGTGGCGATATCGCGGGATCAACGCTCGCAGCACCGCAACAAAGCCAAAGCTTTGGCGCGGCTGGAAACCATGTTGGCATTGGCACAAATCGAGGCCGATGCCGACATGCTTAAACGCCTTAATCAACTACATCAAACCTTGGCCCGTGGGGCGCCTACTCGTATATTTACCGGGATTCGTTTTAAGGAGCAGCTGTAAAGCCAAGCGCCCTGCAGGCGCAGCGCCGCACGCGGTGACAAGGTGGCCCGAAGGGTCGCCGCGGAGCCGCGCGCTGCGGTAATCGAAATTGGTCAGCTTTTAGTGAGTGCTGCTTGAGTTTCGGCTGTCCAGCCCAAATAGAGCGTAGACTCCGCCTCAATTAGAGGCCGTTTCATCAAAGCTGGGTGGGCTTGGAGCAGCGCTATCGGGTCTCCTGCGCGCTCGGCCTCGCTCAGGTTGCGCCATGCCGTTGAGCGTTTGTTGACCAATGTGTCGGGGAAGGTCGCCAAAAAACCCGCCAGCTTTTCGCGGCTCACGGGGGAATCACGCACGTCGTGCATCAATGCCTCAGGCAAAGCTTTGCGCGCTTTACGCACGATATCACAATTTTTAAGCCCATATATTATCATATTCGATTTCCAATGATTCGGCACCAGCGGCAAACGTATTCTGAAGTTTTGCTGAAATTATGGCCAAATATACCCAAAATATCGGCGATCCGACAGGTAATTGTCGTAAAATCCTTGATTTTCGCCAAGACTTAGGCGAAAACGGGCGTGTGAGTAAAGTCTTTCA
>JAJRRX010000215.1 GCA_024279075.1 Alphaproteobacteria bacterium
AACAGATGATGAAAATGGGCGGCATGGAAGGCGTGATGGGCATGATGCCCGGCATGGGCAAAATGAAAAAGCAGATGGATGCGGCGGGCATGGATGACAAGATCCTGAAACGCCAGATTGCGCTGATCCAGTCGATGACCAAACGCGAGCGCGCCAACCCCAAGCTGCTGCAAGCCAGCCGCAAAAAGCGGATTGCCAAGGGCGCGGGCATGGAAGTTTCTGAGCTGAACAAGCTGATGAAAATGCAGCGCCAAATGGGCGACATGATGAAGAAAATGGGCAAGATGGGCAAAAAAGGCCTAATGCGCCAAGGGCTTGGCGCCCTTATGGGCAAAGGCGGGGGCAACATGCAGCAAGGCATGCCCGGCACCCCTCCGGGTGGCCTTCCTGGCCTCGGTGGCGGCGGCTTGCCCACCGACATGAGCGGGTTTGGTAAAAAGAAATGACCCCTACGCTTCATACAGATCGCCTGACGTTAACAGTGCTTTCAGCGCACCATGCCGATGCGCTGGAGGCTTTCTATGCGACCGAACGGTCTGCATGGGTTGGTGGCCCTTCCGATAAGGCTGGCTGCGCTAAGCTGTTGAAAAATGCCGCCAAGCATTGGGATGAGCATGGCTTTGGCCTATTTGCGATCAATTTGAATGTTGAAACTGAGGCCTGCGGCATGACAGGTGTTGGAGACCCTGAATGGTTCCCCGAAGCAGAGCTTTTGTGGGCGCTTTGGGATGAAAAATACGAAGGCCAAGGCATTGCCACCGAAGCCGCAATAGCTGCGCGCGCATTTTATTACCGCTCCACAGGGGCCAAGACGGTTGTGAGCTATATTCACCCTGATAATGGTGCCTCTATTAAAATGGCAAAACGACTCGGCGCTGTTGTTGATGACTCCGCGCCAACGCCTCATGATAACAATAGCATTGTTTTCCGTCACCCTGCGCCGGAGGCTATACAATGACCCCTGACCAGATTAAAGCCGCAGAGCTGTTGCAAGAGCATCGCGAGAGCATTGATCGGCTCGACTCGATCCTTGTTTATACATTGGGTGAGCGGTTCAAACACACGCAGGCGGTGGGCCGTTTGAAGGCGGAACATAACCTGCCCGCCTCTGACCCCGCCCGCGAGGCCACGCAGATTGCGCGGCTGGAGGAATTGGCAGGCAAGGCCAAGCTAGACCCAGAATTTGCCAAGAAATTCCTGAACTTCGTCATCGACGAGGTCATCAGGCATCACAAGAGTATTAAAAACGAATCGTAACATGCGTGCTTTGCGTGCATTCCCAGACATCTTAAGGAGAACAACATGTCTACTAAAATCCGGCTCGCCCGTGGCGGCTCTAAAAAGCGCCCTTTTTATCGCATCGTAGTGGCTGACAGCCGCATGCCCCGCGATGGCCGCTTTATTGAAAAAATCGGCACCTATAACCCTTTGCTGCCTAAAGACAGCGAAGAGCGTGTAAAGATCGACCTTGATCGTGTGAAGCATTGGATGGATCACGGCGCTGAAGTGACCGACCGCGTATCGCGCTTTCTGGAAGCGGCTGGCGTGATCGAGAAGAAAACCCGCAGCAACCCTAAAAAGGGTGCGCCGCACAAAGCCGCCGTTGAGCGCGCTGAAGAAAAAGCCGCCAAGGTGGCTGAAGCTGCTGCGGCACCGGCTGAAGCGCCTGCCGAGGCTGCTGCTGAAGAGTAAGGCAAAGCCTTTGAAATTAAAGCCCTGCCCTTCGGCGGGGCTTTTTTGTTCACATCTAGCGTAAAGCGGCTTATCTCTACCTTATGGAAAATTTTCCCGAAGACTTTTGTGAGCAATTGCATGACCTGATGAGCTGGCGCCGAGATGTCCGCCACTTTCAGCCCGACAAGCCTGTGCCAGAGGCCCTGTTGGCCACGGTGCTGGAGGCCATAAGGCTGGCCCCCTCTGTGG
>JAJRRX010000216.1 GCA_024279075.1 Alphaproteobacteria bacterium
AGCGCGTAGTGAATTTGCGTTAGAATAGGTCAAGTTGAGCGGTTTCGCTACTGTTCAATAGCCAAAAGGCTGGTTTTCCCCCAAAGGCGCGCGGGCTTGGGCAAGGCTTACTTCCAATGTTTCGCGTGGCCAGATCACCTCGACAATGGCGCCGGTTGGCCGCGCCATCTCCACCGGCACATCGCTTTCATCCCATTCCGAGCCATTGGCAAAGGTCAGCTGCGCGCCGGTGCGCTCAAGCAGGGTTTTGGCAATAAAAAGCCCTAGCCCCATGCCCTCATAGCCCGGGCGGTTTGGGTCCACATAACCGCGTTTGCGCATAAAAGGATCGCCGATGCGGCCAATTATATGCGCCGGATAGCCGGGGCCGTCATCGCCGACATGCACCTTGAGGTGGGCTTTATCCCAAGCAATATCGACCCAAACTGTGCTGGTGGAAAAATCCACCGCGTTTTGGATCAGGTTGCGCAGCCCGTGGATGATCTCGCTTTGCCGCGCCACCAGCATGTGGTCAGCGCCCGGGCCATCATTTATCCGGCCATTTATACGCGGGATAATGCGTTTGCCACGGTCCAAGTGTGGCTCCATCGCTTCTTGCACAAGGGCCGATATTGGCGCAATCTGCATTAGGGTGTCATCTTTGCCCGAGCGGCCCATTTCGTGCAATATATCGCGGCAGCGGTTGGCTTGTTCGCGGATAAGCTCGACATCTTCCAGCAATTCGGGTTGGCCTTCCAGCTCATCCGCCAGCTCGGTGCTGACCATTTTAATGGTGGCCAAAGGTGTGCCAAGCTCATGCGCCGCTGCTGCTACCACGCCGCCAAGCGCGGTGAGCCGCTGCTCGCGCCCCAGCGCCGTTTGCGTGGCTGCCAAGGCTTGAGACATGGAAAAAACCTCGACCATGATTTTGCGGGAATACAAAGCCAGAAACCCTACCGAGGTAATCAGCGCCACCCAGAAGCCATCGGCCAATATCGGCGGGGCTTGCAGCACCTCGCCACTGAGCATTTGCATGGGCGCAGGGTAAACCCGCAGTGCAGAAATAAACCCCACCGCCACTAAGCCGAGCAGAATGGTGGCGCGCAGGTTCAAAGCGGTAGACGCCATAACAACCGGCGTGAGCAAAAGCACCGCAAAAGGGTTCATCAGCCCGCCGGTGAGCGCCAAAAGCGCAGCTAGCTGCGTGAGGTCAAACAAAAATGTCAAAAGCGCGGCGCGTTCGCTCAAACGGCGGTTTTCGGGGAAAACAACAGTGGCCACGATGTTAAATGCCACCGCAATGCCGATCACGGTGGCTGCGAGGTCCACCCGAATATCAACCTGCATCACCTTAACCGCAATCCAAAGCGCGGTGGATTGCCCGGCAATGGTCATCCAGCGCAGCATTACCAATGTGCGCAGCCGCACCCAGCTAAACCGCGCCTCGTTTGAGAGGATATTTGTGTTTGGGTCTGCCATGCCCTTGCATAGCACGCGGTGGGTAAAAGCAACAAGCAGGCAAATATGCCGTTTACCCGTGGCAGGCTTTTGGCGTAACCTAGCGGACGACCATCAAAAGGACAGCCCATGCCCATTACCATTTGCACTTGGAATATCAATTCAATCCGCCTGCGGGAGGAGATTGTTCTGAAGCTTTTGCGCGAGGAAACCCCCGATGTGCTTTGCCTGCAAGAGTGCAAATCGCTGTTGGAACTTATGCCAACAGAGGGCTTTGCCGAGTTGGGCTATAGCCTGATTGGCCGTGGGCAAAAGGGCTATAACGGGGTGGCGATCCTCTCGAAACTGCCGATGGAAGATGCTGGTAGTCGTGATTTTTGCGGCAAAGGCGATGCGCGCCATGTGGCGGGGCGCCTAAATAACGGTATGACCATCCATAACTTTTATGTGCCCGCGGGCGGGGATAAACCTGACCGTGAGATCAACGAGAAATTCGGCCATAAGCTCGATTTTCTCACCGAAATGCAGGATTGGTTTGCAGCCAAAACCCCACAAAAAGCGGTGCTGGTGGGGGATCTGAATATCGCGCCGCTGGAAGATGACGTTTGGTCTCATAAGCAGCTTCTCAAAATCGTGTCACACACACCGATTGAGGTGGAGCATTTGAATAATGTTATGAAAACAGGTGCTTGGGTGGATATTACGCGCCAAGATATCCCCGAAGGTAAGCTTTATAGCTGGTGGTCCTACCGCGCTAAGGATTGGGATAAAGCCGATAAAGGCCGCAGGTTGGACCATATCTGGGCGACAGCAGATATTGCCCCCAAAGCCCATTCCAGCCGTATCCTGCGCGCCCCGCGCGGCTGGGAGCGCCCGAGCGACCACGCGCCGACATTCGCCAGCTTCGACCTATGATCAAGGCCACGCTTGAAGGCCATATCGGTCGCATCACTCTTTGCCGCCCCGAGGCGCATAACGCGCTGACCAAAGCGGCGATGGGCGAGATGCAGGCGGCGCTTGAAGGCTGGGCTGAAAGTAACATCCGCGCCGTGATCATCACCGGAGAAGGCCGCAGTTTTTGCGCAGGAGCCTCGCTGGACGAGCTTGGCGATGGCGACTGGGATAACAACCCCCTCACCCCGCTTTGCGCGGCTGTTGAGGGCTTCAAGGCCCCCGTGATCGCCGCGCTTAATGGCGGGGTGTTTGGTGGTGGGGTTGATCTCGCCCTCGCCTGTGATTTTCGCATCGGGGTGCAGAGTCTGAAAATGTTCGTGCCCCCTGCAAAGCTCGGCATTCATTATGAGCCAGAGGGCATTGCCCGCGCCGTGCAACGCTTGGGCGCCCAAATGGCGCGGCGGGTGTTTCTAATGGCCGAAAAATTCGAGGCCGAAGCCCTGCTGACCCACGGCTTTCTGGATGAACTGCACCCGCCCGAGGCGCTGGCAGCGCGCGCCGAGGAACTGGCAGAAACCCTTGCCGCCCTCGCGCCAATGGCCGTGCAAGGTATGAAACAAACCATTCTGGAAACCAGCCAAAACCGGCTAGATATCCCTGCGGCCAAAGCCCGCGTGAGGGCCTGTTTTGCCTCCGCTGACCACGCCGAAGGCCTAGCCGCCCTGCGCGAAAAACGACCGTCACATTTCACTGGCACGTAGGGTGCTGTGCTTTGCACGCACCTTTTGCGCAATGGTGCGTACAGAACACAGCACCCTATGGAATATTCCGATGTGTGCTCACCCTACCAACCCCCGCGCCGCAACGCTTTTCATCGCCATCGCAATCCGTGCCACTGCACTGCCCGCATAGCTGCGCGGTAGCATCAGCTCAACACCGCCCTCAACCACAATCATCGTTGCAGGAATGCCTGCCAAATCCGTGTGTGCCACCTGCCCAACCGGCATGGTTGCAACATCCACTTCCACCAGCCGCGCCAGCACGTCTGCCCCGCCCATAAGTCGCAAACGGCCAAAAGCGTCAGACATATCTGCGGTGGCGGCCATGCCCGCAAGTTTAGGTGCATCCAGCCTGCCAAACACCAGCCATTGCCCCGGCGCGCGCCAGTAGGCTTTGGCTTTAGGGCTTTCTCCGCACTGCCCCGCAGGTGGTAAAACCATCCCGATATCGGCCTTAAGCACATCTGCCACCGCCATCATTTGGCCTTTAAAAGGCGCAACCAAAGTGATCTCGGGAAGGTCCACTGCTTCCAGCCGCACGGCCCCGATGGTCAGCGGCAGGCCGGTGAAAATATGTTGAGCTTCAAGCACGGAGTCGCTCTCCCTTTGGGTCATAAAACACCGGCGGGCCAATTTCACAAACAGCTGAAATCCCGCTCACGGCATCGACCATACGCACGGTTTCCCCCTGCCGCGCCCGCCCGCTTTCCAGCAGCGCCAGCGCTACCATATGGCCCAATGTGGGGGAAAATACCGCCGAAGTAATATGCCCGACCACATTATCCGCGCCAAACTCGCCCTTCACCAACAAAGCCCCGCCAACCAGCGCTTTTGCAGTGCCAGTAGTTACCAGCCCCACCAGTTCAGGCCCGCGCAACCCTTCACGCATAGCCATCTCGCGCCCGATAAAATCCTTATCCGGCGTTGGGAAGCCAAGATCAAAGTGGCTGGCCCGCCCGTCTATCTCCGCATGGGTGAGGTAACCCTTTTCCACCCGCATTACGTTCAGCGCCTCGATGCCATAAAGCCCGCCACCTAGCGCCTCTGCCTTTTCCAGCAGCCACTCCATTAGCGCCGCGCCATAGCGCGCAGGCACCGCGATTTCAAACCCGGCCTCGCCACAGTAAGACACGCCAAACACCCGCGCTTGCACGCCTTCCATGTCCATCGCATGAAAACGCATAAAGGCTGGCCCCGCCAACACCTCATGCGCCTTTGGCCCATGCACCGCCACCTGCGCCCAATGCTCGCTCACGTCAATGATCTGCACATCCAGCTCGGGCCAGCGCACCACCGCGCAGAACTCTAGGTGGCTTAGCACCTCGGCGCTCGCGCCCGTGGTCGGGTGCAGCAGGAAGTTATCCTCGCCCAGCCGCACCACCGTGCCGTCATCCATCACAAAACCATCGTTGCGCAGCATCAGCCCATAGCGGATGTGGCCCGCTTTCAGCTTTTTCATCGGCGTCAGGAAAATGCGGTTGAGGAATTCGGCGGCGTCCGGCCCCTGCACCTCGATTTTCCCGAGGGTGGAAACCTCGGTCACCCCCACCGCCTCGCGCACCATCATCACCTCACGGTCACAGCTTTGCCGCCATGTGCGCTCAGCGCCTTGCTTAAAGAGCGAAGGCCGCTGCCAGAGGCCCATTTCAACCCAATTCGCGCCGTGATCGCGGGCGAACCCATCCCCCGGCATCAGCCGCTCAGGCATAAAATCCGCGCCCACATGTGCCCCACCCAGTGCGCCCATTTGCACAGGCGTATAAGGCGGGCGAAACATCGTGGTGCCGGTTTCGGGAATGCCCTGCCCTGTAAGCCCCGCCATAACTGCCAGCGCGCCGATATTGGCAGTTTTGCCTTGGTCGGTGGCCATGCCAAGGGTGGTATAGCGCTTCATATGCTCGACCGATCGCATGTTTTCCGCGTGGGCTTGCACTATGTCTTTCACCGTCACATCATTCTGGAAATCCAGCCACGCGCGGCCCTTGGCCTGCACATGCCAGAAGGGCATGATTTTGGTGGGGGTATCCTCTGCCACCGGCGCATCGGCGGGATTTACACCCAGCGCTTGTGCGGCTGCCTTAGCCCCGCTGGAAAGCGCGGCATGGGTCGAGAATTCTCCGTTGGCCGCGCCCACTGCCTGAAGGTTTGGCACCGCGCCCGCACGCGGCACAAATGCTGCGATATCCGCGTGCCATTCAGGCCGCGCGCCCATGTGGCAGGTCAGGTGCACGCTTGGGTTCCAGCCGCCCGCCATCGCCAGCCCCTCGGCCTCGATCCACTCGGTATTGCCATTAGAGAACCGCACTTCCACGGCCTTCAGGCCCAGCCGTCCACGCGTGTTCACCACCTCTGCCCTCTTGAGCTGGCGGCACAGGGTTTCAGAGGGCGCATCGGCGCGGGTGTCAACCAACGTTACCTCAGCCCCTGCTTTCACGAGGTCATGCGCCGTGCGCACGCCTTCATTATTGTTGGCAAACACCACCCAGCGCTTGGCAGGCAGCACGCCGTATCGGTGAATATATGTGCGCACGGCAGAGGCCAGCATAATGCCGGGGCGGTCATTATTAGGAAAGGCGATGGGGCGCTCATGAGCGCCGCCTGCTAAAATGGTGTGTTTGGCAACAATGCGCCAAAATATCTGTTGCGGAGCGCCTTTGGCCTCGGGCAAGTGGTCCGCCACCCGCTCCAGCGCGCCGTAAGTGCCGCCGTCATAAGCCCCCGTGACCGTGGTGCGCTTCATCAGGGTTACGTTAGGCAGGTTGGCGAGTTCTCCGACGACCTTACGCACCCATGGGCGCAGGTCTGAGCCATCGCCCCGCAAACGCCCTCCAAGCACAAAATCCTCATCCGCTAGCACCACATGCTTGCCAACCCGTGCGCCAGTGAGCGCGGCCATCAGCCCCGCAGGGCCAGCGCCAATTACGAGGAGGTCGCAATGTTTCCAAGCCTTATCATAGGTGGCAGGGTCCGCCTCGCCCGAGAGCCGCCCTAACCCCGCCGCGCGGCGGATGTTCGGCTCCCAAAGGTGGTGCCACGCGCCCCGTGGCCACATGAAGGTTTTGTAGTAAAACCCTGCGCCCAGAAAAGGATGGCCGAGGTCTAGTGCTTCTTTGATATCAAACTTCAGGCTCGGCCAGCGGTTCTGGCTTTGGGCCGTTAGCCCCGCAAAAACCTCCTGCGTGGTGGCGCGGGTGTTGGGCAGGCGGTGCGCCCCCGTGCCAAGCTCGATCAGCGCGTTTGGCTCTTCGGAGCCAGCCGTCAGCACACCGCGCGGGCGGTGGTATTTGAAGCTGCGCCCCATCAGGCGCACGCCGTTTGCAAGCAGCGCCGAGGCTACGGTGTCGCCGGGATGGGCGCAGTAGCTCTGGCCGTCAAACGTGAAGGGGAGGGACCGCGAGCGGTCAATTAGCCCGCCCTTGGGAAGCCTTCTCATGCGCCCGCCTCCTTGACCGAAATTACTTCATGGGTGGACACATTGCGCACCACCTCCAGCCATGCGCGGCAGCCCGATATGTGCTGCCACAGCTCGGCGTGTTCTCCCGCCGGATTATCGCGCAAATAGGTGTTGGCGAAATCCTCGCCGCGCGCGGTTATTGCATCACCATAATAGCTGAATTCGCGGCTGTCTCTCTCTCCGCAATGGGGGCAAGTTATGCGCATATCAGTGCAACCCTGGGCGCGCGCCGGAGCCCTCTTCGTTAATCAAATACCCCGTTTCAAAGCGATTGAGGCGGTAGGCGCTGGCGTAGCTTGGCACATTGCCCGTGGCCACAAGCTGCGCATAAGCGCTGCCGGAGGCCGGAATGGCCTTAAAGCCGCCATAGCACCAGCCGCCGTTAAAATAGAGACCGTTGATATGGGTTTTATCAATGATCGGGGAGCCATCCATGGACATATCCATAATCCCGCCCCAACTGCGCAGCATGCGGGCTTTGCCCAGTGCCGGAATCATGCTCATGCCCGCCTCTGCCACGTGCTCCACGCGGCCAAGGCTGCCGCGCTGGGCGTAGGAATTATAGCCATCTAGATCGCCGCCAAACACCAGCCCGCCCTTGTCTGACTGGCTGATATAGAAATGCCCGACGCCAAAATTGACCACGGTATTGATGAAGGGTTTGAGGCCCTCGGTGACAAACGCCTGCAACACATGGCTTTCAATCGGCAGGCGCATCCCCGCCATTGCCGCCACTTGGGAGGACCGCCCGGCCACGCAAATCGCCACCTTGGCGGCTTTGACCGGGCCGCGAGAGGTTTGCACCCCGCGCACCGAGCCACCCTCGATATCAAACCCCGTAACCTCGCAATTTTGCAAAATATCTACGCCCAAAGCATCCGCCCCGCGCGCATAGCCCCACGCCACCGCATCATGCCGCGCGGTGCCAGCGCTGCGCTGCAACAAGCCGCCCTTGATCGGAAAGCGCTCGTTTTCCATACCAAGATAAGGCGCGTAGGCCGCCACCCCTGCGCGATCCAGCATTTCGGCCTGATCACCACGGGCCAAAATCATGTTGGCACGGCGGCTATAGGCCTCCATTTGGCCATCAGAATGGCACAGCTCCAGCAAGCCACGCGGCGAGAACATAACGTTATAATTCAGTTCTTGGCTCAGGCCATTCCACAGTTTTAGCGAATGGGAGTAAAACGCCGAGTTGCCCTTTTGGCCATAATCGGCCCGTACAATCGTGGTGTTGCGCCCAACATTGCCGCCGCCGATATAGCCCTTTTCAAGCACGGCAATATTGCGCATGCCATGGTTTTTAGCCAAGTAGAAAGCGGTGGCCAAGCCATGCCCGCCGCCGCCAATGATCACCACATCATAGCTTGGCTTGGGCTCGGGTGTGCGCCAAATCGGCTGCCAGCCTTTATTGCCAGTAACCCCTTGCTTGAGAATATCTAAAACCGAATATTTCATATCCGGTAACTAGACCTCCATTCCGCCGCCGGATCAAGCTATTTTCGGAAACTGCCGCGACGAAACGCTTGATCTTTTTGCAGCGCACAATATCTATGGCGCGATCGCAAAGGGAGCGGCATTTAACAGCCCTTGCGTTACCAAAAGTGTAACCTTTGTGACAGTGAAGTGTTGAACAAAAGGTTAATGATTGCCGCCTATACCGATTTACCGCCACAAAAAGGTTTAGTTATGTCTAAATTACGGATTCTTTCCGTTCCTAAAATAGGTTTAA
>JAJRRX010000217.1 GCA_024279075.1 Alphaproteobacteria bacterium
ACGCCCTCAACCCGCGTAAACCCGAAGCGTTCGTAATAGGGCGCATCGCCAACCAGCAACACCCGCTGCCATCCCAACGCCTCGGCCCGCACAATACTGGCCTCGATCAGCTCACCGCCCACCCCTTCGCCCTGCCGCGTGGGGTGCACGGCCACGGGGCCAAGCAGCAGGGCCTTGGCCGCGCCAATGCGCACTGGCCAATAGCGGATCGCCCCTGCCAAAGCGCCCTCCTCGCCCCGCGCCACCAAGCAGAGCTTGGCCACGGGCGGCACGCCGTCGCGCAGGCGGTAAGAGCTCAGCGCTTGCCGCCCCGGCGCAAAGGCGAGGTCGTAAAGGTATTCAACCTCGTGGGTATCATCGGGGGTTTCAACAGAAAGGTGCAGCATTGGGGCCACCAGAAAAGCGGAGGGAAAGGGAGGGCTAATAGCTAGCCTCGTCGTTTCGCTCTGGATTTCATGCACGGCTCCTATTAAATGCAAGCCACCCCTATCACGCCCTTAACAGGGCAATCAAGGAAGATAACATGTTTTATCGCCCCGAAGACAACGATCACGGCCTGCCGCATAACCCATTCAAAGCCATCGTGTCGCCCCGCCCTATTGGCTGGATTTCGACCGTTAACGCCGATGGCGTGGCCAACCTTGCGCCCTATTCTTTTTTCAACGCCCTGTGTGACAATCCTCCGATGGTGATGTTTGCCAGCACCGGCCAAAAGCCCGACCAGCCCAAGGGCAAAGACAGCCTCGCCAATATCCTCGCAACCGAAGAATTTGCCGTCAACATCGTGTCTTACACCTTAAAAGACCAAATGAACGCCTCCGCAGCGTCCTTCCCGGCTGATGTCGATGAATTCGAGGCGGCTGGCCTAACGAAAGCTGCTGGCACCGCCATTAACGCGCCCCATGTGGCCGAGGCCCCCGCCGTGCTGGAGTGCAAGCTTTACAAAATCGTTGATCTGCCGGGGGCTGCCAACAGCATGGTGATTGGCGAGGTTGTCGGCGTGCATATGAAGGATGACTTCATTGTGAATGGCCAGTTTGATGTCACCAAGTATCAGCCCCTTTCGCGCCTCGGCTATATGGATTACGCTGCGGTCGAAAACGTGTTTTCACTTAATAAACCAGCCTAGGAGAAAACGATGGAAACCATAATCGGGGTTATTGGCGGCAGCGGTGTTTATGATATCGACGGGTTGGAAGATGCACGCTGGCAGGCGGTGGACAGCCCGTGGGGGAAGCCCTCTGACGAGATTCTGACGGGCAGTTTGAACGGCGTAAAAATGGCCTTCTTGCCCCGCCACGGGCGTGGCCATATTCATAGCCCGTCCACCGTGCCTTACCGTGCCAATATCGATGCGCTGAAAAGGCTTGGCGTAACCGATATCATCTCTGTTTCCGCCTGTGGCAGCTTTCGAGAGGGCATGGCCCCGGGGGACTTTGTCATCATTGACCAGTTTATCGACCGCACTTTTGCCCGCGAAAAAAGCTTTTTTGGTGCCGGCTGTGTTGGCCATGTGTCCGTCGCCCACCCCACCTGTGGGCGCCTCGGCGAGGCCTGCCTTGAAGCGGCCAAAGCGGCGGGGGTAACTGTGCATAATGGCGGCACGTATCTCGCCATGGAAGGGCCGCAGTTTTCAAGTGTCGCTGAAAGCAAAATGTATCGCGAAAGCTGGGGGGCTGATGTGATCGGCATGACCAATATGCCCGAAGCCAAGCTCGCGCGGGAGGCCGAAATCTGCTATGCTTCAGTGGCTATGATTACCGATTTTGACAGCTGGCACCCCGACCACGGTGCGGTGGATATTAGCGAGATCATCAAGGTGCTCACCGGTAATGCCGACAAAGCCCGCACCCTTGTAAAAGGCCTGCCAGAGCGACTGAGCGCTGAGCGCACCCCCTGCCCCAATGGCTGCGATACCGCGCTGGAATACGCTATCATGACCGCCCCCGATGCCCGCGACCCAGAGCTTGTGGCCAAGCTTGATGCCGTGGCCGGAAGGGTGCTCTCGTAGTGCAAACTCCTCAACTACAAGCACAACACCCGATTTCGGCGGTGTGCTTGTAGGCATCTAGCCCCCTAATACGATACTTCACTACTGGATATGCACCCTATAGGCGCATTAAACCTATTCCCCTAGGGGAATAAATTTTACAAACCTTATTTATTCGTTTGTTTTCTCTGTGTTAAGGGCAAGTTCTTAAATTCGCTTGCACAATTCCGGCACAAATCTGGCCCTTGTTGAAAACCACGCAAGCTGTTAGTTTAGCCTTAAAAATGAACCGGGAGCTTCCATGAAACACCTTCTTCTCTCTGCTGCTATCCTCTTTCCAAATTTGGCCGCCGCCGATAGCTATTTCCTTGGTGCAGGTCGCTGGACCTGCGAAGACCTGCTCATCGCTAACCAAACCCAAGACATGGCAAAAGTATTCCAAGCCGTCGGCTGGCTGCTGGGATATTGGAGCGCAGAAACCAATTACCGAGATACCAGCTTTGTGGATATCGTCGAGCAGGCCGGCGGGCGGGCCATTTTTGATCAAACGCTGGTTGAATGTGGCAAAGCCCCGAAAGACACATTGATTTACGAGATTGCCAACTCGATGATCGAAAACACTGGCTAACAGGCAGTAAAATGCGGATCTTTTTGCTTGGGGCAGACGGCTTTATCGGGCGACATATTGCCAGCCATTTGCGCAGCCATGGGCATGTGGTGCTGGCCTCGGCGCGCAATACCGCCGCGCTGGCGCGAATGGGGTTTGAAACATTTCAAGCCGATCTACGCAAACCAACTGACTGGGCAAAAGCCCTGCACGGCTGTGATATCATCATAAACGCGGCGGGCGTGCTTACGGGGTCAGAAGCGCAAATGCGGGCTGTGCATAGCGTGGCGCCCGCGGCGCTTTATGCCACCGCTAAAGCACAAGGCCTACGCAAAATCATCCTAATTTCGGCAGTAGGGATAGAAGCCAACACCCCGTTTGCGCGCCACCGCGCCGAGGGCGAAACTGTGGCGCTGGCATCCGGCCTTCCCACCATCATCTTGCGCCCCTCAATGGTGCTCGGCGAAACCAGCTTTGGCGGCTCCTCGCTGCTTCGCGCTTTGGCTGCCTTGCCTTTGGTTACCCCAATGGTTGGCAGAGGCATACAGGAGTTTGACCCGATCCATGTGGAGGATCTCGCGGCCACCGTGCTGCAGGCGATTGAAACTGACGTGCTTGACGGCCAAATCATCAGCCCCTGCGGGCCGGAGCGCGTAACCCAAGCTGGTATGATTACCGCCCTGCGCGCATGGCTTGGCCACGCCCCGGCCCGCGCCTTGCCCCTGCCGATGCCGCTGGCCTTTGCTATGGGTTGGCTCGGAGACCGCCTGAAGCTTGGGCCAATTTCGACCGCAGCCGTAAAGCAGCTCGAAACAGGCGTAACGGCAGATTACCACGCCTTTCATAAGGCCACCGGACAAACCGCGCGCGGGTTTGCTGATATCCTTGCCAACCGCCCTGCTGGCACGCAGGATCTCTGGCATGCGAGGCTTTACCTCCTGCGCCCCCTTATTCGCTTTGCGCTGATGTTTATGTGGTTGCTTTCAGGCATTGTTGGTCTTTTTTTGCCCCCCGAGCGCTTTTTGGATGGGCTAGCGGGTGTGCCGCTTTCGGGACAAGCGCTGACTATGGCAGCCCGCGGCGCTGGTTTTGTAGACGTGGCGATTGCCTTCGGGCTGCTCGTGGCGTGGCGTTTACCTCGGCTTGCCCTGCTACAACTGGCGATGGTTGGCAGCTACACCCTTACCTTTGGCCTAATGGCCCCTGCGCTTTGGTTGGACCCTTATGGCGGTTTGCTGAAAAATATCCCTATTCTGTGCCTGATATGCACTCACTTTATCCTTGAAGAGGAACGCTAGTGGAGTGGTATGATGTTATAAAATGGCTGCACATCCTTGGCTCCACCGTGCTGTTTGGCACTGGCGCTGGTACCGCCTTTCAGATGGTGATGGCCATGCGTGGGGGCGACCCTAAGGTGGTGGCTGCGGTGGCGCGCAACGTGGTGATCGCCGACTGGGTGTTCACCACGCCCGCTGGCATTTTGCAACCGATCACAGGCATCACCCTCGTTTATCTCGCCGGATACAGCCTCACAGCACCATGGCTCCTGCTCGTCTACGCCCTCTACACCCTCGCCTTTATCGCATGGGCCCCCGTGGTCTGGCTCCAACACCGCATCCGAAACCTTGCCGCCGCATCCGCCGCCACCAACCAGCCGCTTTGCAAAAAATGCCAGCGATATTACCGGATATGGTTTACGCTGGGCTGGCCAGCCTTTATAGCGTTAATGGGCATATTCTGGCTGATGATCACCAAGCCACAATTCTAGGGGCCAAAATGGGCAACGGAATCATTCTCGGGCGTTTTATGCCCCCCCATGAGGGCCACGTAGCGCTGGTGCGCACGGCTACCTATTTGGTGGACCGCCTGACCATCGTGTTGGCCTGTGCCAAATCAGACCCCATACCCGCAGGCATTCGCCAAAGCTGGATGGAGAGCCTGTTTCCCAAGGCCAGCGTGGTGCTGCACTGCACCGATGAGCCACTTCCCACCGACAGCCCTGCTTGGGCGGGCATTATCCGCCAACTCCACCCAGAGCCAATACACCGCGTCATCGGCTCGGAGGATTACCTCGTGCCACTGGCTAAAGCCCTGAGCGCCCAGCATTTCATTCTGGACCCGATGTGGATGGCCTTCCCCGCCAACTCCGCCGATATCCGGCACGCCCCTTATGCGCACTGGTTCAGCCTACCCAGTTATGTGCGCCCGTGGTTCCAAAAACGCCTAACGCTGGTGGGGCCGGAAAGCACCGGTAAATCCTACATGGCGGACCTGCTGGCGCGAAAGTTCGGCGGCCCTTATGTGCCCGAATATGGCCGCCCCTATGAGCATTATCGCAGCCCCGGAGATTACCGCCCCGAGGAGCTGCACTACATCGTGGATGGCCACGTGGCCCACCGAAAAACCCTGTCGATGAAGGCCGGCCCTGTGCTTTTTGAAGATACTGACCCGCTGCTCACCGCCGTTTGGGCCGAAATGTTGCTTGGCAAAAGCCTGCCCAGCTTGGAAGCCCGCATCGAGCTACCCGAGCATTACCTGCTGCTAGACGCAAATACCCCGTGGGCCGAAGACCCGCTGCGCTACTACGCCAAGCAAGAGATGCGCGCCAAGTTTTTCGCCAAGATCGAGGCCAAGCTTAAGGCCCATGGCGCCAGTTACACCCTGATCCACGGCAGCTTTGCCGAGCGCGAGGCGCAAGCCATTGCCGTGGTGGAAGACATGCTAAAAACCCCGAAAGGCCAAAGCAATGCCCCCTAAAAAGTCCGTTGAAGACTATATTCGCACCATCCCCGACTTCCCCCATAAGGGCATTATGTTTCGCGATGTCACCACGCTTTTTAGTGACCCACGCGGCTTTCGAATTTGCATTGACCAGCTCCTCAGCCCCTATGCGGGCATGCGGATTGACAAGGTTGTGGGGCTAGAGGCGCGCGGCTTTATCCTTGGCGGCGCGGTGGCGCACCAGCTTTCGGTGGGCTTTGTGCCGATCCGCAAAAAGGGCAAACTGCCCGGCAAAACCATTGAGCAGGATTATAAGCTGGAATATGGCGAAGCCACGATGGAGGTGCATGACGACGCCATTCTGCCCGGCGAAAAAATTCTCGTGGTTGATGATCTTTTGGCGACAGGCGGCACCTGCGAAGCCAGCATCAAGCTGATCGAGCGCCTCGGTGGTGAGATTATTTCAGCGGCCTTCGTGATCGACCTACCAGAATTAGGCGGCCGCAAGCGCTTGGAAGACATGGGCATAGATCTTCATTGGCTTTGCGAATTTGCGGGCGCTTAGTATATAGCTGCGAATCAAACTAGTTTAAAACCGCTACGGATACCCGATTTGCTAATATATAATAACGTTAATAAACTATTAGATGCGCCTTCTAACCACAGTTTATTTTATCGTGAAAATTGTCGTGGATTTAATAAATAGTTTACAACCACTTACCGAACTGCCGCAACGTCAACAATTAATTGCCTAACTTTTGCCGCCAAAATCCAATTTAAACCGTCGCAGTCCCGCTTAGATCCCCTAAGCTTTAACGATTGTGGAGAAGTTAATGAGTTTCCTATACCGCGGCCCTTTGGTGGCCCTTTCGGCAAGCGTGCTTGCCTTTTTAACCCCTTTTTCAGGCATGGCACAAGATATCACACTGACATCCCCGGATAAGTCTTTCAATGCGACAGGTGAATTTATCTCGTTTGAAAACGATATTTATTTGATTCGAACATCCCTTGGTAATATGCGGGTAAATGCTTCAACAGTTATTTGCGAAGGCGATGCCTGCCCAAAGCTTGCGCCTGAAGTGCCAGTAATTGAAGCCGATGTGCGGTTTGCTGGCTCTGATACCGTGGGTGACGGGCTGATGCCGCTATTGCTTGCAGGATATGGCGCCTCTCATAACGCTCTGGTCGAAGAAATTCCTTCAGCCGATGGCTCAATTGCTCTCGAACTGATCATGGATGAAGGATACGGCGATCCGATGGGGATATTCCAGGTCGACTCCAGCTCGTCCTCCAACGCATTCCCTGAATTGCTTGAGAAAACCGCCGAGTTTGGCATGGCTTCTCGGCGCATTAAGCGCGAAGAAGCCCGCGCATTGGCGCAAGATGGCGCTGGTTCGATGATTGCCCCAGCGCAAGAACATATTGTCGCTATCGACAGCCTTGTCGTTATTGTTAATCCCGCCAATCGGGTGCGCGCCATCAGCATGGAAAACCTTGCGCGCATATATCGTGGCGACATCAGCAACTGGTCAGAGCTAGGCGGTGCAGATATGCCGATACTGGCCTATAGCCGCTCAGAAGAATCCGGAACCCGCGCAACTTTTGACTCCCTTGTTTTTGGAAGTTCCGAGGGCGGGCAAGCCACACAAATTGCGGATAGTAACACCGCCATGTCAGCCGCTATCAGCGCAGACCCAAGCGCCATTGGCTTTGTGGGCTATGCTTTTGTCCATGATGCCCAGCCGGTTTCGCTCATCTCTTCTTGTGGCATTGAAACCGCCGCCGATGCGTTTTCGGCTAAAACAGAAGAATACCTGATGGAGCGCCGCCTTTATATTTATACGCGCCAAGACAACACCACCGAGGCGGGTCAGCAGTTTCTAAATTATGCGCTTTCAAGCTCGGCAGATGGGGTTATTGAAAAATCTGGCTATATTAGTTTGAGCGTAGAGCGCATTTCGCAAGAGCTCGCGCGCAACCGCGCACAAGATATTATGGACGCTACAAGCAACGTGTTTGAGCAAAACTTGATGCGAGACATGCTGCTTGAGATGTATCAGTGGGACCGCCTTTCCTCCACGTTCCGCTTTGCCTCTGGCTCCAACAGCCTAGAGCGCAAATCTGAACTTGATTTGGATCGCTTGGTTGAATATCTGCAAACCCAACCAGAAGGCACCAAAATTGCGATTGTGGGCTTTACGGATAGCGACGGCGTGTTTAGTGCTAATCGCTCGCTGTCAGAAGGGCGCGCACGCCAAGTTCTGGCCGAGATCCAAACGCGGGCAAATGGCACGCTTAACCATATTGCATTCGAATCCTTGGGTTTTGGAGAGCTTGCCCCAGCTGGCTGCAACACCGACGGCGAAGGCAAACGCATTAACCGCCGTGTGGAAGTGTGGATACAATAATACTAATTTTTGTCGATTTGATAACCACTTGGTAATTATTCGGTTTTATTAAAAGTGTATCCCGATGAATTCGGGAGCCACTTGCAAACCTCAGACGGCCAAAGTCTGAACCATGCCTCTCCGCTCGAATGGCGGGGAGGCATTTTGTCTATGCGTCTACATTATTGCAAATTTCCCGGTTCAATTTGCTTCTCACGTCACGCAGAGGCCCCGGAGGAGGGTTGTTCCGAGACGGATACACAACCCCTTGTTATTGAAAGGATTTCACTATCGAAATCTGCAAGTAAAATGGCCAAGTTTTGGCCCTTCCCCTAACCTCAGGAAATACTAGAGAAATTCGCGTGATTTGCCGAATTGGAAGCACCAAAACACAAAGACGGATTGGGGGCGAAGAAGGGCGGGAAACGGAGCCTCGTTTGTAGCGTTGCTTGGCAAGCTTGCCTATTAGCAAGTCTAATACTTTTATCATAAAATTTATGCTAACAATAGAAAAAATGGAGCCTAAAACTTAAAATGTCAAAGATAGTTGGCATATCGGCCATTGGTATTTTTGCGGGTTTTGTGGCTCCGGCTATGGGGCAAACGCCCCCTATTAGCGGTGCTATGCTTGGCAATACCTGTGCAGGCTGCCACGGCACTTTTGGTGCGGCGGAAAGCACGAAAATACCCCCGCTTGCCGGCGCTGTAGAGGCGCATTTTATGGCTACCACGATGGCTTACCGCGATGGGAGCCGCGTGGGCACAATCATGAACCGTGTGGCACGCGCCTATAGTGATGACGAAATTGCCGCAATGGCGGCTTTTTTTGCCGCTCTCCCTTCAGATATCAGTGAATAGGGCCAGCGCATGACCACGTGCATTTCTTAAGGTTTTGGCGGCTGGCAGTGTTATGTCATCCTCCAGCCTTGGGCCTAGCCGCGCCTTTGGGCAGGCCAGCCCGCATGTGGTTATCATTGGTGGCGGCACTGGTGGGCTACGGCAGCCAAGTATCTAAAGCTCGGGGATGAAACTATTCGCGTGACGGTGATTGAGGCCAACCAGTTTTACAAGCGCTGTTATGGCTCTAACGAGGTGCTTACGGGCTAAATGGGCATTGAAGATATCACCATTTCTTATGATGTGCTGCAAAGCAAATACGGGGTTGAGTTTATCTTTGATACCGTCATCGAAGTGGACCCCTAAACCCCATTGTGCGGCTGCAATCCGGTGAAAGTGTTGCTTACGACAAGCTGATTTTTGCGGCATCGGGCACGCCTATATGTTTGGCAAAGTGCGTGTTGTGCCCGCTGCTGATTACCAGCTTAAACCCCACCGGAGGCCATTTATGACCCACACCAGTGCACAGGCTCCGGCTTATGAAAGCAATGCCCGCAAGCTCGGTCTGGCCAAGATGTGTGGTCCAAGTCGTTTTCATGGCTTGGCTTTGCCATTGCGCTTATCGGCACATTGCTGGCCGGGATGCCGCTCCTGCTTGGCAAAGCCTCTGTATTGTATACGTTTTATCCGCCTGAAATGGCCGAAACGGGGTTTTACATTGGCGCGGCGCACTGTTTGTCGGCACACCGCAAACCATCCCTTATGGATACGGGCAATAATATGAAACGCATTTTTCTGACCGCCCTCCTTAGCCTTGCCGCCAGCGCCGCCGTCAGCGAGCCGTCTACCAATGTCGCGTGGGCGGCCGACACCTTAAACCTTGTGCGCAGCGGCGATGCCACACGAGGCGCGGCCCCGAATGATGCGCTGGAATGCAGCAGCTGCCACGGGGCCTCAGGGGCCTCGGGCAACAACACATGGCCGAGCCTTTCAGGCCAGCCCGTGGGCTATATGTTCAAGGTGATAAAAGATTATCAGGATGGTAAGCTGGCCAATAGCCACCGCGGCGCGTTGATGGCCTATATCGTTGAGGAAATGTTGGACCAAGATATCGTTGATATTGGCGCATTTTTTGCTGCGCAAAGCCTACCTGCGGGCCAAGGCAGCGGCACATTTGAAGCCGCGGATTTGCTCGACACCCTTGGCGACCCCAGGCGCCTTATTCCGCCGTGCAGCGTGTGCCACGGCCGCAACGGGTAGGGGATTTTCTCGATTGCCCGGCCTTGGCGGCCTACTTTGCCACCATAGGTGCCGAATAGCATGAGCCACATGGGCAGCTGCTATCATTGTAACCTGACCATCCCGCCCGATACCGTTATCAGCGGCAAGGTGCTTGGCGAGCGCCGCGCCTTTAGCAGCGCGGGCTGTGCGGCGAATCAGCTCTCGCCTGGTAGGAGCGTTACTACCCTTGCCCATACCGGCCCTCACGCGATGTTCTCCTTTGAAGATGCCCTGCGGCAGGGCGTGGCGGGCAGCTTGAACGAGCTGCAAAAAATGGACTTTCACAAAGTCGCAATTTTGAGCGGGGATAACGCCGAGGCCATGCAAATACTGGCGGAAAAGCTTGGCATTTCGGAGGCGCACGGCGGGCTTTCCCCAACTGAAAAGCTGGCTTGGGTGCAAGAACAGCAGGCCAATGGCGTACGGGTTGTTGTGGTCGGCGACGGCATAAACGATGCTCCGGTCATGACCACCGCCGATGCTGCAATGTCGTTTTCCGGCGCGACCGAGCTGGCGCGGCAATCTGCCGATTTTGTCATTCTTGGGCCAGATTTCAAAAACCTCACCAAGGACTTTCGCCTCGCGTCGGCCACGGGCCGGATCAGTCGGCAAAACCTGCTCTGGGCTGCGGCTATTGGCATGTCTATTCGCTCGTTGCTTGTTGTATTTAATGCGATGCAGCTTAAGGCGTAAATTGGCCTCACCAAAACTATTAGGTTTCACGGTGGCGCTGATCCTCAAATTTCGAAAACTAAGCGTAGCTAAGTGCGAAAATCTCACAAAACAGCACCGGGGTTCATAATGCCCACAGGGTCCAGCGCCGCTTTAATGCGGCGCATGGCATTCAGCCGTCCCGCATCTCCATAGCGTTCAAGGTCAGCTACTTTTAGTCGCCCGACCCCATGCTCTGCGCTAAAACTGCCGCCGAATTCTGCAACAATATCAAAGATATTTCGGGCAATCTCGGCCCTCTGGCCCGCGTATTGTTCTCGCTTGCAGCCTTTGGGCGGAAAAATATTGTAATGCAGATTACCATCCCCCATATGGCCAAAGCAATTAATCCGAAGCGCCGGAGGCACCGCCTGCCGCGCGCGCTCAATAAAGGCTGGCACTTCACTCACGGGCACCGAAATATCGTGTGAGGAGATCGACCCAATCCGCTTATTCGCCTCAGGAATCGTCTCTCGCAGGGCCCAAAAATGCGCCCGTTGTGCCTCGTTCTGCGCGATCACCGCATCAAAAACCAGCCCCGCCTCCATCGCCGCTGCTAGCGCATCTTCCAGCCCAACAGCCCCACTAACCTCAATCAGCACCGACCATTCAGCCTGCAAGGGCGGGAGCAAATCAAAGCCGGTTTCGGCCAAAAAAGCAAAGCCCATCTGGTGGATCAACTCAAACCCCGTAACCTCCAACTCCCCCGCAAGCGCAAGTAAAAGCGCCAGCGCCGCCGCAGGCGATGGCACCGCCACAAACGCTGTGTGCTTGGCAACTGGCACCGGATAAAGCCGCAACACTGCCGCCGTAATCACCCCGAGGCTGCCCTCCGAACCGATCATCAGGTCGCGGATATCATAGCCGGTATTATCCTTGCGCAGCCGCTTAAGCCCGCCCATCACCGTGCCATCGGCCAGCACTGCCTCCAGCCCGAGGCAGAGCGCCCGCGCGTTGCCATAGCGCAACACATTCACGCCGCCCGCATTGGTGGCGAGGTTCCCGCCAATCCGGCAAGACCCCTCCGAGGCCAAGCGTAGCGGAAACATCCGCCCAGCCCCCTCAGCCGCCGTATGAATATCCGCGAGCACCGCACCCGCCTCGACTGTCATCGTGTTGTTTTCTGGCGATATTTCCCGAATAGCCACCATGCGCTCCAGCGAGAGCAACACCGGCATCGGCCCCTCAGCCATCACTTGACCACCCACCAAACCCGTGCCGCCGCCAAGAGGCACGACTGGCACGCGGGCATCATTGCAAGCGGCCAAAACCACCGAAACCTCAGCCACATTTTTAGGCCGCAGAACCGCCGCTGCTTGGCCCTTAAAAAGCCCTCGAGGCTCCTCGATATCGCGCGGTTCAACCGCGCGCACAGCCCCCGCGCTTAGCTGCGCTTCAACTGCCGAAACAAAGCTCGCATCGGCGCTACATAGCATCTGCTTGACCCCGCCGATCATCCCGCAACCGCGCATACAGCACATGGGTGCGCCAACGCCCCGCTATTTGCAAATAGCTCTGCGCCACGCCTTCATACTTAAAGCCGCATTTCTCCAACACCCCGCGCGAGGCCTCGTTTTCGGGCAGGCAAGCGGCCTCAACCCGGCTGATATCCAGCGCGCCAAAAGCAAAATCTACCACACATGCCAGCGCCTCGCTCATATAACCTTGGCGGGCAAAATCGGGGCCGATCCAATAGCCAACGGTAGCGGTTTTGGCCGGGCCATAGCGCAGATTGGTCATATTAAGCGCGCCCATCAGGCGTTTATCCTCACGCCGAATGATCATAAAGGAAAACGCGGTTTTGGCCTTGGCAGCCCGCTTGGACCAGCCAACCCCGTGGCTGTAAAACGAGCTGCGGCTCTCATAATCGCGCCCGCGAATAGGCTCCCACGGCTGCAAAAATTCAACGCCCGTCCGCCGCGTTGTGACCCAAGGAATGTAATCCGCCCGCCGTGGCAGGCGCAGCTCTAGCCGCTCGGAAAGCAAAACCGGAGGTTTGCGCCCAAAGCCCATATTAGCCCCGTAAACTGCTGTGTAAATCTGCCATCTCTGGCGCTCCAGATATTGGCCCGTATAGCGCCATAGACATCTCACCCGCTGCACAAACCGAGGCCGCATAGCCCTTCAGCCCCGCCACGCTGACGGCTTCAATTTTGGCTACGGCCTCGCTGAGATCAGGCACTTTGCCCCAGATCGCGATCGCCCGGGCCATGCGCTCGGCTCGTGCGCTTGGGCTTTCCAGCCCCATCAGCATGCCCGCTTTCATCTGCACCTGCGCGCGGCTCAGTTCGGCTTCTGAAATATCGTCCACAGCGCGTTTCATCTCGGCAATCGTCACCTCGGCCAGCTCGGCGATTTGGTCGCCAGACGTGCCGGAATAGATCGTCAACATGCCGTTTTCCAATCCCGGCGTGATGCTGGCATAAATGCTATAGCACAGCCCGCGTTTTTCCCGCACCTCTTGAAAAAGCCGCGAGGTCATGCCGCCGCCGAGCAGCATGGAGTAGATTTGCGCGGTGTAAACATTGGCATCGCGAATGCTGGGGGCGCCAAAACCAAGGGTAAAATGCGCTTGCTCAAGGTCTTTTTCTTCGCGCATTTCGCCGCCGATAAAGCGGGCGGGTTCAGGGGCGGGGGCGGTGCTGGCAGGCATGTCGCCAAACAGCGCTTCGGCTTGCTTGACCAGCGCGGCAAAGTCCACCTTGCCAGCAGCCGAAACCACGAGGTTTTCTGGCCCGTAATGGGTGTTCACAAAGCTTGAAAGATC
>JAJRRX010000218.1 GCA_024279075.1 Alphaproteobacteria bacterium
CTTATCGCCAATCACGCGGCGCGGTGCAAGGGGGATTGCAAGGAAAGTTACCAGCCCAGTGTGAGGGAGCGAGGGGTGGGGTGGGTTCGTATCACACCGGACCGATAACTTGCCACTTGCAAAACCAATTAACCAAACTTGACCGGACAATACAAGAACAAAATAGCCAAAAAGTTGCTTTATTTTGCTAAAAAGCAACCTTAAGTATTAACCTTTTGTTAAGATTTCCCCCAACCCTTTGAAAGGCCTGCCGTAAATTAATTACTGTTTTCCCTTGCATGAGAACAAAAAGGGGTCATTCTGTGTTTTACCAGCCAAAAGGAGTGAGGCATGACATTGTGGCAGCGGATTTTAGCAGCACTGGCCATCGGCGGAATCATCGGGTTCGCCTCGGAAATGCAATTTTACGTCACCCCCGAATCCGCACTCGCCCCGCTCGATATCCCCTACACGTGGCTGTTTTACAGCTTCACCGCATGGTTTAGCCTTGGGCTGTCGGCATGGCTTGGCGTGCGCGGCTGGGTCTCGCTGTTTCTCATCGGCTGTATTTTTGGCTGGGTGATTGAGGGCGTGGTTGTGGCCACGGTTTATGACGCCCTCCCCTGGACCCTGCCCTTCACCGCGATGAGCTGGCACGCGCTGGTTTCAGGCGTGCTCGTGCTGGGCGGCGGGCGCATTGCGGTGCGCTGGCCGTGGGGAAAGGCGGCGGCTTATTGGGCAGCGCTGGGCATTGCCCATGGCATTTGGGGGCAGTTCTGGGTGATCGGGCGCACAGACATGCCGCCCGACAGCTTCACCTATGACTACTTGCTTGGCCTAGGCCTGATCGTTCCAATTGCACATATAATTCTGGACAGGCTGCCAACGGTCTATCCCTATAAGCGCCCTGAACTCCTTATTCTCGCGGGCCTCGCCACATTGGTATGGGCCGCGCAAATGCTGGCTAGCCTCAATCCGGCTTATCTTGTGCTGCCATTATCCATCCTGCCCACCCTCTGGATTCTGCGCCGCCGACAACACGCCCAAGCCGTGCAGCTTACCCTTGCCCCCGCTCCGGCTTGGCGGCACTTTTTATTTATGTTGATGCCCCTCCTAACCGCATTCATCGCCACCCAAGGCTGGCAACGCTTCCAAAACATCGAGAGCAACTGGCCCATCGCCTTGCTTTTAACCGCCATTGCCCTAGGTATATACCTGTTCGCGGCCATTGCCGCCATGAGGACCCATGATGAACACTCCCGTTGAGCGCACTAAGCTTGAAGGCGGCAAGCCGCTGATTTTACATACCAAGTTTGAACCCGCCGGTGACCAGCCCACGGCAATAAAAGAGCTTGTCGAAGGCATAAATTCTGGCGAGCAGAACCAAGTGCTGCTTGGGGCCACGGGCACCGGCAAAACCTTTACCATGGCCAAAATCATTGAGGCCACCCAGCGGCCTGCAATTATATTGGCCCCGAATAAAACCCTCGCCGCCCAGCTTTATGGCGAAATGAAAAACTTCTTCCCCGAAAACGCCGTCGAGTATTTTGTATCGTTTTATGACTATTACCAGCCCGAGGCCTACGTCCCGCGCTCGGACACCTTTATCGAGAAGGAGTCCGCCATTAACGAGCAAATTGACCGCATGCGCCACTCCGCCACCCGCTCACTGCTAGAGCGGGATGACGTGATTATCGTCGCCTCAGTGAGCTGCATTTACGGCATTGGCTCGGTCGAAACCTACGGCGAAATGACGCAAGACCTGATTGTCGGTGAGGCATATGACCAGCGCCAAATCATGCAAGAGCTGATTGCCCAGCAATACAAACGCAACGACCAAGCCTTCCAGAGGGGCAGCTTTCGGGTGCGCGGAGATAGCCTTGAAATCTGGCCTGCCCACCTTGATGATCGCGGCTGGCGGTTCTCGTTTTTTGGTGATGAGTTGGAGAAGATCACCGAGTTTGATACCCTGACGGCGGAGAAAACCGGCACGCTTGAGAAGGTGCGCATTTATGCCAACTCGCATTATGTGACCCCGCGCCCGACGCTCAATCAGGCAATACTCAAGATCAAAGCCGAGCTGCGGCTGCAACTCGATAAATTCGTCGGGGAGGGCAAACTGCTCGAAGCCCAGCGCCTTGAGCAGCGCACGAACTTTGACCTTGAAATGATGGACGCGGCGGGCTTTTGCAACGGCATCGAGAACTATTCCCGCTATCTTACGGGCCGTATGCCCGGCGAGCCGCCCCCCACGCTTTTCGAGTATATCCCCGATAATGCCATCGTATTTGCCGATGAAAGCCACGTAAGCGTGCCCCAAATCGGCGGCATGTATAAGGGCGACTTCAAGCGTAAATCCACCCTCGCCGAGCATGGCTTCCGCCTGCCCTCCTGCATGGATAACCGCCCGCTAAAATTCGAGGAATGGGACGCCATGCGCCCGCGCTCGGTGTTTGTATCCGCCACCCCGCAAAAGTGGGAGCTGGAACAATCCGGCGGGGTGTTTGCCGAGCAGATTATCCGCCCCACGGGCCTCTTGGACCCCGAAATCGAGATCCGCCCCGTCGAAACCCAAGTCGATGACCTGCTCAGCGAGATTCGCATTGTGGCGGCGAAAGACCAGCGCATTCTCGTCACTACCCTGACCAAGCGCATGGCCGAGGACCTGACGGAATACCTGCACGAGCAAGGGGTGCGGGTGCGCTATATGCACTCCGATATCGACACGCTGGAGCGCATCGAAATCCTGCGCGACCTGCGCCTTGGTGCCTTTGACGTGCTGATCGGCATCAACCTGCTCCGCGAGGGCCTCGATATTCCCGAATGCGGGCTTGTGGCGATTCTGGACGCTGACAAGGAAGGCTTCCTGCGCTCTGAAACCTCGCTTGTGCAAACCATCGGGCGGGCGGCGCGCAACGAGGATGGCCGCGTGATTATGTATGCCGACCGCATCACCGGCAGCATGGAGCGGGCGATAGGCGAAACCAACCGCCGCCGCGAAAAGCAACATGCGTATAATGTAAAACACGGTATCACCCCGCAGACGATTAGGAAGAACGTAGAGGACGTGCTGGAAGGCCTGTTCAACGCCGACACCGACCAAAGCCGCGTGACCGCGAAGGTGGATAAAAAAGCCTACGGCGCCAACCTGAAGGTCCACCTTGAGGCGATGCGCACAAAAATGCGCAAACACGCCGAGAACCTTGAGTTTGAGGACGCCGCCCGCCTGCGCGACGAAGTGCAACGGCTGGAAGCGGTGGAGCTTGCGGTGGCGGATGACCCATTGGCAAGGCAGAGCGCTATTGCAGCGGCGAGTGAAGGGAGGTCTACGGCTGGGCGGGCGGGGACTACTGTGTTTAAGGGGAAGACGAAGAGGCGGCGGTGATGGAGGACTACTTCTTGACTTCTCGTGCAAAGCGTTGCCAAGTTTGGTTGCCTATCAGCGTTGACCGATAAATTGGAATATTGGAGGGTATATTGGTATTCTTTATGACCGCCTTAACTTCAGGATAGTAGTCTTTCACCAACCATGGACTGACAGTTATACGCGTTATTGCGTTCAAATCAAAAGTAAACTGGGGGTAATTAGATTCGTCCAATAGATCCGTGTGCAAAATGCGGAACTCTTTTTCCGCAGCATAACCTTTGCGCTTAATAAACGGTAGATCATCGACACATGTTTCATCTTTTTCCATGTCTGAAAAATTTTTGTATCTTACGCTTTCGCACCGAATATTATCCCTTGGAAAAAGTGAATTCACCAGTTTATTCCTATTGAAACTAATACAAACTCCATCGGTCCCGCCAGAAAATATACTCCAGTGATGATAGGTTTCCGCGCCTCTAGCAAAGCATAATGCTGAGACCGCTTTTGCTCCTTTCTTTGCTTTATATTGCTGAAGATAAAAGGAGTCGTTTTGGTCATCCCAGCTTGAGGGATTCATCAATACGATTTTACGGTGTTTTAGAATAAATAGTGCTTGGGCTAAATTTGTATATCGGCGAATTGAAGGTGGAGATTTAGCTTTCGTCACAATTCACTATTTCCAAATTTGAGTGCGGTTGAGTTTTTAGCATTATTACTTCGATTACACCTATAACGATTTTCAAGTCAAATAATAGCGCCCTAATGCTGAACAACATGTTTTTGTTTTCAAGGTCACAACCCGTAGGGTGCGTGATCCCCACGCACCACTCCCCCCTTGCCCCCCTCCCCCTCAAATGCTTTACTCCTCGCCAAACCTCCTCAACAAGGGCCGCACATGCACATCCTTAAATCCAGCATCGCCTTGGTGCTCCTGCTTTCCGCTTGTGAAACCCTGCCCGTGGGCGGCGCTCAGCCGTTGCTCACAACCACTGCTCCCATTAGCGCCATATCGCCCAACAGCACGCCCACAGGCGAGAGCCAATCGCTTTCCAGCGCCACAGCCCCGCGCCCGAGCACCCCGCCGCGCCCGCGTAGCGCTGGTGAAGTGGCCTTTATGAAGGCCCAGCTCAACGCCATCCAGCCGCGCTCCATCTCAGAAAATCGTGAGTATTGCGGCTATCTTGGCTTGCTGCCAAATGGTGATTTTGCAGTTTCTGGCCCCAAGCGCGGCGCGCCCGCAGGCTGCACACCCGATAACCCACCCGCCAATATGCGCATCATCGCCTCTTATCATACCCACGCCGCATATGCGCCGCGATTTGATAGCGAGGTGCCCTCATCCACTGATCTTGAGGGCGATATAACCGAGGGTATCAACGGCTATGTATCCACCCCCGGCGGGCGGTTGTGGTTTACCGATGGGGCCGCGCAAAGCACGGTGCAGATTTGCGGGGTTGGCTGCCTTGCCGCCGACCCGCGCTTTCAGCCCGAGC
>JAJRRX010000219.1 GCA_024279075.1 Alphaproteobacteria bacterium
CGGAAAGATTATATGCGGCTGCAACAGAGCTTTGCCGAAACTGAGGATTTCCTCAATGCCGCCTTTGCCCCCACCTTCACCTGCGCCCGCGCGTGGGAGCCTGCAGAAGGCCCAGTGTCTGGCCCAGTTTCTGGCTCGGTTACGCAACGCCTCCCCGTTGGCTCCATCGGTTTGGTGGCGGTGGATATTTGGGCGAAGGGCGCGGGCAAAGCTAGCCTTAGCTTTGGCCGCCTGACGGGGCCGGATTTTGGCGCGGCGATTGCGCTGGAGGCTAAAGCTGAAGGCTGGCTGCGGGCCATGCTGCCCACGCCGCTGAGCGGGCTGGCAGAGGATGTGGTGATTCGAATGGAGGCCGATTTTGAGCTTGGGCTGAGCCTGCCCATTCCGCTGGATTATATGCACGCCACGGGGGCCAATGCCCCCCTCGCGCTGCGGGTCTGGAAAGGCCTGCCGGGCTGCCGCATAGCAGAGATGGAGCCGCGCGGTGCTCGATTTGTGCTGCCCGCCTCTGCTCTGCCAGAACCCGAGGTAACAGGCGGCACCGCCAAGCTGATGAGCGGGCGCGATGCCTATTCGCTCCACCCCGGCCATGATGGTAAAATGGATTTTGTTTTTCGCGGCATCGAGGTGTCATCTGCCGCCAATATCGCCGCCTACACTCAGAATTTTGGGCCGGAACCCGTGACGCTCTCGCTTGCCACAACCGATGGTGAAGTGGCGCGCCGTAACATGCTGCCGCCTCAATCCCATGTGCAGGTGGATCTGTTCACCACCAAGGCCGGCAAGGTGGACCTCCACTTTAAACTTCGCGCTGCCTCGCCGCTGGTCAGCGTGTTTTTACGGGGGGTTGAGATCATCCCCCTTGAGACTTAAGCCATGATCGCGGTTGTTATTCCGGTCTGGCACCACCCTGTGCTGGTGGATGAGGCGGTGCTGTCTTGCCTTACCCAAGTTGGCGGGCCAAAGGCCGAGATTATTTTGGTGAATGATGGTTGTGATTTGCCCCAAACTCGCGCGAGCTTAGAGGGCTGGGCAGCGGCGTACTCCGAAATCACCCTACTGACACAAACCAACCAAGGCCTAAGCGCCGCGCGCAATACCGGCATAGAACAGGCGCTCAAAAACCCCGATTGCAAGGGTGTGTTCTTCCTTGATGCTGACAATATGCTCGACCCGCATGCTTTCGCGCTGTTTGAAAAACTGCTGGATAGCGAGCCGGATACCGGCTGGTTTTACCCGCAAGTCGATATGTTTGGCATGGAGGTGAACTACTCCAACGGCAACTCATGGGCGCTATCCCGCCTCGCCTCGATCAACTGTTCCGATGCGGGCAGCCTTGTGCGCCGCGAGGTGTTCGAGTGCGGCCTGCGCTTTGATACCGATTTCAAACAAGGCTTTGAGGATTGGGGTTTCTGGCTCGGCGCGGTGCAGCTTGGCTTCATCGGCTATCCGGTCATCGAGAGCTTTTTTCGCTACCGTAAACGCCCCGAAAGCATGGTTTCAGGGGCGAATAGGAAGGATGTGCTGCTACGCGGGCAACTGCGCGCCAAGCATGCATGGCTTTACGGCTCCAACCGCCTGCCCGATGCGTGGAACGAGGAATATCCGCGCTTTTGCATTATCACCACCGATGGCCGCATCTGCATCGGTTCCCACCCGTTAGCTGCCCACGAGATTAGCACGCAAGACTTCGTGGCCGAGGTCTTCCACCACCGCGCCAACCCCGCCGAAAGCCGCTTTCCCCCCGTGCTTGTATTTTGCGCACCCGAAGCGCTAGCTGGCCTGAGCGCCGCCAAAATACTGGACAGCACCTTTTACCAAATCGAGGGCGCACTTCGCCATGCCCCCGTGGCTGTGGTGGACATTTCCGACGGCCCCCGCGCCATCCGCGCCCATGGCAAACTTGTCGATGAAGGTGATCGCTTGCCCGAAGCTGACATAATTGCCCTTTCCCTGCACCACCTGACTGCCGCGCTGGATAAGGAGGACATGGCCCCGATTATCAGCTACCTTTTGGAGGGTGTTTCCGTGCTGCCGCTTGAGGTAAATTACACGGCCCCCAAGCTGGGCGCTAAGCCAATGGACGCCCTGATGGAAGCGGTGGGCGCGCTGCTTGTTTCTCCCATGGCCTCGGTGCCTTTCCGGCAATATGCCAACTGGCGCAGCCCTGTTTTTGCTCCGATCGCCAAGGATGTGGCCACCTGTAATGCAGGCGGGCGGCCAGCATTGGCCCCGCTTGGCTTAGGGCCGCATGTCGGCTTTGCGATACAGGTGTTCCAGTTTGGCGGGGTGGAAAAATGCCTTGTGGCGCTGGCAACGGCCCTGCAAGCGCAGGGCATAAACTGCCACCTGTTTATCTACGGGATTGACGATATAAATGCCGCTGAATGGATGTTTGAACCGTTTGAAAAGGTGTGGATTCTGAAAAACTCAGCCCTGCGCGAATGGGGCGGCAGCCGATATATGGGCACCAACGATGCCGAGCATCCTGGCGAAATGTTAATGGGCGATATGCTTGGCCCGCTCACCCAAATGGACGTGGTGGTGAATTGCGGAGCAGGGGTTTTAAACCACGGGCTTTCGGCGCTGCGGGCGCGCGGAATTAAACTTTGCGCGTGGGAGCATATCACCGATAGTACGGCTTATGGCCGTAGCCGTGGCACGCCTTATATTACGCTTGGCTATGAGGGTTTATTTGACAGGGTGATCACCTGCTCACAGCAACTCGCCACCCGCATGGGCGCGCTCGGCGTGCCGGCCCATAAGCTCCTGCCCCTGCCCAATGGGCCGGGCTATGTCGGGGCGGCCGCGCCGTGCAGCGCGCCCAAAAGCAAGCTCCGTGTTGGTTTTCTGGGCCGTTTTGACCCGCAAAAACAGGTGGAGCGTTTTGTCGAGGTCGCCGAGGCTCTGCGCGGTGATTTTGACTTTATCCTTTGTGGTGGCGCGGTGCTTGGCAAACCCGTGCGCCTGCCTGATTGGCTTGCGCCGCAGCCGCCAATTCATTCTCGCCAAGGCCTGGATGATTTTTACGCCTC
>JAJRRX010000220.1 GCA_024279075.1 Alphaproteobacteria bacterium
CGCGGGGTATTTTCCAATGTCGGCCACAAGGTCAAACATCTGCTGCGGGCTATAGGGCATCGGGCGATTTTCAGAATGGGTGGGCATTTTGTCTCTCTGGGGTGACGTTTGCTGTTAGCTACCATAAAGTGCCTAAGAATCAAAAGGGCAAGGGCTATGCATTCAAAATATGTAATTGATGAAATGATTTCGGCAAAATCCATTGCCGCGCGAGTGGAGGCGCTGGCCAAGGAGATTTCGGAGCATTTTGCGGATACTGACAAGCTTGTCGTTGTCGGCTTGCTGCGCGGCAGCTTTGTTTTTATCGCAGATCTTGTGCGGGAGCTTACGCTTCCAGTGGAGGTCGACTTTTTGGAGGCCAGTTCTTATGGAAACGACACGGAAAGTTCCAGAGAAGTGCGCATTCTCAAAGACTTACGCGGCGAGATTGAAAGGCGAGATGTGCTGGTGGTAGAAGATATTGTTGATACCGGCCACACCCTACACCACGTTTTGCACCTGCTAGAGGCCCGCAACCCTGCACGGTTAATGACCTGCGCCCTGCTCGACAAACCCTCGCGGCGGGAAACCAGCGTGAAGGCGGACTATATCGGCTTTGAAATTCCTGACGAGTTTGTAGTGGGCTATGGCATTGATTATGCACAAAGAAACCGCAACCTGCCCTATATCGGATCGGTGCGGTTTACGTCATGAACCTGTTTTGGCTCCTGCGCATGCGGCGCTGGGTGCAACACCCGCCCAGCCCGAAAATGCTAAAGCTGATTGGCTTTATCATTGTGGTGAGCATCGCGCTTTATTTTTATGAGCAGGCCTTTGGCTGGCCCGAGTGGCTAACCGTTAATAAAGCCCGCCGCTAGCTGCCAAATTTCGCCAGCCGCGCCTCGCGAAGCTGGGCAAAATCATCGCCCGCGTGGTAGCTAGAGCGGGTGAGCGGCGTGGACGACACCATCAAAAACCCCTTGCCAAACGCCATGCCCTCATAAGCCTTAAACTCCTCGGGCGTCACAAAGCGCATTACCTCGTGGTGTTTGGGTGTAGGTTGCAAATATTGCCCGATGGTCAAAAAATCCACATCGGCGGCGCGCATATCGTCCATCACTTGCTGCACGCCCTGTTTGTCCTCGCCAAGGCCAACCATGATGCCAGACTTGGTAAACATCGTGGGGTCCAGCTCTTTTACCCGTTGAAGCAACCTCAGGCTGTGAAAATAGCGCGCGCCGGGCCGCACACTGGGGTAAAGCCCCGGCACGGTTTCAAGGTTGTGGTTGAACACATCGGGCTTGGCTTTCACAACAATTTCAAGCGCTTCTGGCCCGCACTTAAGGAAATCAGGCGTCAGCACCTCAATGGTGGAATTGGGCGAGCGGTGGCGAATGGCGCGTATAGTTTGGGCAATATGCTCCGCCCCGCCATCCTTAAGGTCGTCCCGGTCCACCGAGGTGATCACCACATGGTTTAGCCCCAGTTTTTCCACCGCATCGGCCACGCGGCCCGGCTCGAAGACATCCAGCGCATCGGGCCGCCCCGTAGCGATATTGCAAAACGAGCAGCCCCGCGTGCAGATATCACCCATGATCATCATCGTGGCGTGGCCTTGCGACCAGCACTCGCCTACATTCGGGCAACCTGCTTCGGCACAAACTGTCGTAAGATTGTTATCTTTCAGTATCTTGCGGGTGTCTCTATACCCCGCCGAAGTGGGTGCCTTTACCCGTATCCAGCTTGGCTTGCGCAAAATCGGGGTATCGGGTTTATGCGCCTTTTCAGGGTGGCGCTGGGATTTATCGGATAGATTGCGGCTCATAACAAGCTCCTAAAAATGGATGGCACGGCCATAGGCATCCAGCACGCTTTCGTGCATCATTTCGCTCAGGGTGGGATGCGGGAACACGGTGTGGAACAGGTCTTCCTCGGTGGTTTCAAGCTGCCGCCCGATCACGTAGCCCTGAATAAGCTCGGTGACCTCGGCGCCAACCATATGCGCGCCCAAAAGCTCGCCGGTTTTGGCGTCAAAAATAGTTTTGACCATGCCCTCGGCCTCGCCCAGAGCAATGGCTTTACCGTTGCCCATAAAGGGAAAGCGGCCAACCTTAATGTCCAAACCAGCCTCTTTGGCTTTGGCCTCTGTCATACCCACACTGGCAATCTGCGGCTGGCAATAGGTGCAGCCTGCGATGCTTTCGGGCTTCACCGGATGCACCTTTTGCCCCGCAATCTTCTCGGCCACCATCACGCCCTCATGGCTGGCCTTATGCGCCAGCCACGGTGCGCCCGCGATGTCGCCAATCGCGTAAATACCCGAAATTTTGGTGGCGCAATACTCATCCGTCACGATATGGGTGCGGTCAATCTCAAGGCCGAGCGCCTCCAGCCCCAGCCCCTCGGTATTACCGATAATGCCCACTGCCGAAATCACAGTATCAAACTCCGCAGTAATCGTCTTCCCGCCCGTTTCGATATGCGCCGTTACCTTGCCCTTACTGCGGTCCAGTTTCTTGACCATAGATTTCTCCATGATCTTCATGCCTTGCTTTACAAACTGCTTCTTGGCAAACGCGGCAATTTCCTCGTCCTCAACAGGTAAAACACGGTCCATCACCTCAACCACAGTAGTATCGGCCCCGAGCGTGTTAAAAAAACTGGCGAACTCTATGCCGATGGCGCCCGAGCCGATCACCAGCAGCTTTTTGGGCATCCGTACAGGGTCAAGCGCATGGCGATAGGTCCAAACGAGGTCCCCATCCGCCTCCAACCCTGGCAGTTCTCGCGCCCGCGCGCCGGTGGCGATGATAATGTTTTTGCCCGTCAGCGTCTCCTTACCAACCTTCACCTTACCAGCCGCCGGAATACTCGCCTCGCCCATCACCACATCTACTTTATTCTTCTTAAGCAGGTGCTTAACACCAGCAGAAAGCTGCGAGGCCACACCGCGAGAGCGCTTTACCACTGCCTTCAAGTCATAAGAAATTGCATCGGCCTTCAGGCCAAATTCCCCCGCCCGCTGCATAAGGTGAAAAACCTCCGCCGAACGCAGCAGCGCCTTGGTAGGAATACAGCCCCAGTTCAGGCAAATCCCGCCCAAATGCTCGCGCTCCACAATGGCCACCTTCAGCCCCAGCTGCGCACCGCGAATAGCGGCTACGTAGCCACCAGGGCCAGCGCCGATTACGATGAGGTCATAAGTAGCCATGGGCTATCCCTTCGAATGATCGTTTGCATGCGACAATATAGCACCAGTCGCGCAGAGCAAGGGCAAGCGGTGCATGGCTGCTATGAATTTAGGGAATACTAGCCGAAAAGCTCGTGGCAAAGCTCGAGTGCTTCCACCAGCTTATCGACTTCCTCAACCGTGTTATAAAGCCCGAAACTGGCACGGCAGGTGGCTGAAACCCCGAGATGCTGCATTAACGGCTGAGCGCAATGGTGCCCTGCCCGCACCGCAATGCCCTTTTGGTCAACAATGGTCGAAATATCGTGCGGGTGTGCACCGCCGGCCATGGTAAAGCTAAAAATCGCGCCTTTATCCGGCGCATTGCCCTGCACATTCAGCCAGTTTAGCCCGCCCAACTTTGCCCGCGCGTAATCCCGCAGGCTGGCCTCATGCGCGGCAATATTCGCCATCCCGAGATTCATCATATAATCATGCGCCACCCCAAGGCCGATCACTTGCACAATACCGGGCGTGCCCGCCTCGAACTTATGCGGCGGCACGTTGTAGCTCACGGCGTCGCGAGTCACGCCAGCGATCATATCACCACCACCCATGAAGGGGCGCATTTCGGCCATGCGCTCCTTACGGATAAATATCGCGCCAGAGGCTGTGGGGCCATAGAGCTTGTGGCCGGTAATAGCGTAGAAATCACAGCCGATATCGGCCACATCGACAGGCATATGGACCGTGGCTTGGGAGCCGTCAATACAGGTGGCAATGCCGCGCGTGCGGGCGGCGTGGCAGATGGTTTTTACATCTACCACCGTGCCCAGCACGTTGGACATATGGGTGATGGCAATGAGCTTGGTTTTGTCTGTTATCGCGTCAATCACAGTTTCAGCACTGAGCGACCCATCGGCCGCAGGCTCAACCCATTTTAGCACCACGCCGTAGCGTTCGCGTAAAAAATGCCA
>JAJRRX010000221.1 GCA_024279075.1 Alphaproteobacteria bacterium
AACACATTATCATCCAGCCGCAGCTCGCCCGCGCCCACAATGCACGGCACGCCAAGCCCGCGCGCGATCACCGCCGCATGGCTGGTCATGCCGCCGCGCAGGGTCAGCACCCCGCTGGCGGCGTGGATGCCGCGAATATCATCCGCGCCGGTTTCTACCCGCACCAAAATCGCCGCCTGCCCCTGCGCGGCCATGGTCATCGCCGCCTCGGGGGTGAACACCACCCTGCCTGTCGCTGCACCGGGGCTGGCGGACAGGCCTATGGCCAGAATATCCCGCACGGAGTTTTCCGCGATCTGCGGGTGCAAATGGTCGCCCAGCGCATGCGGCTCCGTGCGCAAAATCGCATCGTTTTTGCTAATAATTCCGGCCTCCGCGAGGTCCACGTTTATCCGCAAAGCCGCCACCGAGGAGCGCTTGGCAGGGCTGCAATCCAGCAACCACAGCCGCCCGTCTTGCACCGTAAACTCGACCTGAAACGCATCGCCAAAGCCCTTGGCGAGGGTCTCTCCTGCCGTGAGCAACTCAGCCTGAAGGGGGGCAGACAAGGCCGCCACCCCCAGCGCCTCACGCGCGCCGATCACCGCATCTTGCCCTTGGGATTGCGGCAAATACCGCCCCCAAAGCTTGGCCGCGCCGGACTTGTCATCCACCATCTGCGCCGCCCCTGCGCCGGTTTCGCCGCGCCCGATGCCCAGCGCCATGCGCTGAATAACCAGCGCAAAGCCCGCATCGTCGGGCGCGCCTTTGGCTTGGCGCAAAATCTTGGCCGAGGGGCGCATCCATGCCCGTGCCATATGCAGGATACAGGCCCGCAGCTGCGCCTTTGGGTCCTGCGGGAAATCCTCGTCGGTTTCGAATTTGTAGCTGGCTTTGCAGTGCGCCACGCGCTCGGCCCCGTCAGGAATATCCGCATCAAAATCCTCGGCCTCCAGCCCCGCTACATTGGTGGCGTAGGACTGGATAAAACGGCGGTAAAGCAGGTAGGCGGCACCCTCTCCTACATCGGGCAGGGTGCTGTCACTGATGCCGATATTAAGGATAGCCGTTGGCCCGCCCCATTCAGGATTAAGCGGCGAGGCGCGCAGGGAAAGCAGGCCTGTAAGCAGGTTGGCAGGCACATCCGGCACCTCGCCAGTTTCGGCAATATTGGAAACATCCTTGGCGGAAAGCACCACGGCTTCGGGAACACGCAGACCCAGCCCCACCATCTTGGCAAGGCGGCAAGCGCGGGTGCCGTGCATGGCCACGTCTAGCTCGGTTTTGCCATCAAGGGGTATCATGGAAGCGCTCCTGCTTGGTTGCAGTGCAGCATAGACCTTGAGCACGGTTTGGCAATGGTGAAAGCGTAGGGTGGGTTTTTAACCCACCACCCTACCCACCGATTTCGGAGAACATCGCCACCTTATGCATAACCACCCGAATTTCATTCAGCAAACACAGCCGATTGCGCCGGACAATATCATTCTCCGCATTCACCTGCACCCCGTCAAAGAACCCGTCAATCGGCGCGCGCAGCCCCGCCAGCGCCGCCATGGCGGCCTCAAAGTCCTCAACGCCCAGCGCTGCCTCTATCTTCGGGCCAGCCTCGGCCAGCGCCGCA
>JAJRRX010000222.1 GCA_024279075.1 Alphaproteobacteria bacterium
CCAGCTTGGCCTTTGGCGGGGCAAACTCAAAGCTACAGACCAAGCGCAGAGTTTCGCTCTGGTCAGACCACACAAGGCTCACCGCATATTGCTGCCATTGGCCGACTACCACGAGTGCGATCTGGTCATCGTTTTGGCGCTCAAACACCCAGTCGCGGGTTTGAGCGAGCGATTGAACGAGGTCAATCGGGTGCAAATCTTCCAGCTCCTGAATGTGCATATGAGGCTCCAATTCGTATGGCGCGCCTCTATAGATCGCGTAATTGGCCGCCTGCTATACTATATGTATGGCGATACTGACCTGTAAAGTGATTCTTTGGAATGATTGCCTTGAGGAAAAGGGCGATAATTAGGGGTTCTTGGAGCAAAAAATTTGTATAAGATTTTGATAAGAAAGGGATAATTATACAATTTTGCACTTTACTAAACTAGTTTAGTAGAGTGCTTTCGACATAGGGGTGTATTGGAGGTGAAATATCAACCCTTGAAAGCTCAGGCACCCTCAACGGCCCTTAACAAAGGGCCGGGCGGATGGCTCACAACTGTCTGATTATCAATCGGTTGGTTGCTTCAGGCCTTGGCCTCAAGCGCCGCAATACGCGCTTCTAGCGCTGTGCATTCTTCCCGTGCCTTTTGCGCCATCAGCCGCACGGCTTCAAACTCTTCGCGTGACACAAATTCTCGGTCCGCCATCCAGCGGTCCATCACTGATTTCATCGCGGTTTCCGCCTCGGTGCGCGCACCCTGCGCAACCCCCATAGCGTTGGTCATTAGCTTTGACATATCGTCAAGCACACGGTTGCGTGATTGCATTGGACATTTCCTTTTCAAAAACCTAGCCTATATATAAGCCGTTGCTGGACACTTGCCAATACAAAGGATGCCATTGTGCTGCTTGCCCTTCCCTTTCCCAATATAGACCCTGAAATTTTCGCGTTTGACCTGTTTGGCTTTAACGTGGCCCTGCGCTGGTATGCGCTGGCCTATATCGCGGGGCTGGTTTTAGGTTGGCGCTACATTCTGGTGCTCATCGCCCGCCCGATGCTGTGGCACAAGGTGCCGTTGAGCAAGAAGCAGGTGGAAGACTTGCTTACATGGATGGTGCTGGGTGTGATCATCGGCGGGCGGCTAGGGTTCGTTTTGTTCTATAATCCGGCGGCGTACTTGGCCAATCCGGTTGATATATTGAAAGTTTGGGAGGGCGGCATGGCCTTCCATGGTGGCTTTGCCGGTGTGGCCGCCGGTGTGGCACTGTTTGCGTGGAAGAACAAATTGCCGATTTTGAGCGTTGGAGATGCGGTCGCCGTGGTCGCCCCGCTCGGTTTGTTCTTTGGCCGCTTGGCCAACTTCATTAAGCCCGAGCTTTGGGGGCGACCAACTGATGCGGCATGGGGAGTGAACTTCCCCGATGCCCGCGCGCAAATCTGCCCACCAGACTGGGTTGGCGAATGCCTACGCCACCCAAGCCAGCTTTATGAAGCGGGGCTTGAGGGGCTTGTGCTGGGCTTGGTGCTCAGCTGGCTGGTGTGGCGCAAGGGCTGGCTTAAGGCCCCCGGGCGCGCGATTGGCGTGTTTTTGCTGGGCTACGGGGCCTCGCGCTGGTTTGTAGAGTATTTCCGTCAACCCGACGCGCAATTCACCTCGATTGATAACCCGATTGGCTATATTTTTACCTTCGCCAATACCGGCGTCACTATGGGGCAGTTGCTTTCGCTGCCGATGATCGTGATCGGGCTGTGGA
>JAJRRX010000223.1 GCA_024279075.1 Alphaproteobacteria bacterium
GCATTTTAACCATCGCCTCTGCGCCGCTGAGCTGGTTTTTCATCCGCGCCCTCCCATTACAAACTGAACCAGAAATCTCAGCAAAAATACAGAGGTATTTATGGATTGGGTGGCGGCCTGTGCTAACCTTACCAAAAGGAGCCGCAAAATGAGCGTAGAATATGGCGGTAAAACCGTCTACGGAGCCAATATCGGCATCATGATGCTGGAAACGCAATTTCCGCGCATTTATGGCGATATTGCCAATGCCAATACGTGGGATTTTCCGGTGCAATACCGGATTGTGCGCGGGGCAACGCCGGATAAAGTGGTGCGCGGCAACCCCCTTGAGCTGGTCGATGATTTTATTGCCGTGGCGCAGGATCTTGTGGCTCATGGCTGCGACGGGCTGACCACAAATTGCGGGTTTTTAGCGCTGATTCAGGAGCAGATCTCCGCTGCGGTGCCAGTGCCAGTCGCCACCTCCAGCCTTATCCAAATCCCGATGGTGCAGGCGTTGCTGCCGCCCGGCAAGCGGGTGGGTGTGCTCACGATATCCTCAAATTCGCTCACCGAGGCCCACTTGAAGGCCGCTGGCGCGCCCGTGAATACACCGATCATCGGCACCGACCAAGGCCGCGCCTTTACCCACGGTATTTTGAATGACCAACCTAGCATGGATTTTGCCGATTGCCGCCTCGACCTGCTTGATGCCGCGCGGACGCTGGTTGAGCTTCACGATGATATTGGCGCGATCGTGCTGGAATGCACCAACATGACGCCCTACGCGGCAGATATCCGCAAGCTCACCGGCCTACCGGTTTACTCGATCTTTACGCTGGTGAACTGGTTTCACGCAGGGCTTATCCCGCGGCGTTTCCCGATTGAGCTGAATGATCCAAAACGCAACGCTTGAAACAGATCAAGCCAGCCGGAAATGAGGGCGGGCGGACTTTGCTTTGTTATGCCCGCCGCATCCACAGCAGACGTTTGGAAATGCGGCAGAGGGTTGTGAAAATATTTTACAATTTCTTCTACTTGTGAAATTTACTTTGACTTTTTCATCGAATCACTTCTAATGAAGCCATGACCAACCTCGCACATAGCTTTGAATCCTCGGGCGCTTTGGGCCGCAGCCTACGAGGCTTGCGCAAGGCGCGGGGCATTACACTTACAGAACTCGCCCTCAAAATCGGCCGCTCCGTCGGCTTTCTCAGCCAAATAGAGCGCGGCCTTTCGGAGCCTTCGATGACCGACCTACGCCGCATCGCGCAAGCGTTTGAGGTGCCCACCAGCTGGTTTTTCTTGTTGGAAGACGAGGACACCCCCGCGCAAAAGTTCATCGTCCGCGCCGGTGCGCGCCGCGCTCTTGGCACCTCCGAGGAGGGTATTGTCGAAGAGCTGCTTTCGCCCGATCTCGGCGGGGCGTTTGAGATGTTTCGTACAGTTATTGAGCCGGGCGCCGCCTCCACTGAGCTGCTTAAGCGCGATACCGAAGAGGCGGGCTACATCGCCTCAGGTGAAATCGAGTTCTGGATAGATGAGGAGCATTTTCACTTAAAAGCAGGTGACAGCTTCCGCTTTGACCACAAATCCCACCGTTGGCACAACCAAAGCAATGCGCAATGTGTGATTATCTGGGTGGTTAGCCCGCCGACCTATTAGGAGAAACCTATGCCCCTTCCCTGCCATGCAAGAGTTGTGATTATTGGCGGCGGGGCTGTGGGGGCCTCTTGCCTTTACCACCTCGGCAAAGCGGGCTGGCATGATGCGCTGCTTCTGGAGAAAAACGAGCTGACCAGCGGTAGCACATGGCACGCGGCAGGAAATGTGCCCACGTTTTCTATGTCTTGGTCGCTAATGAACATGCAGCGCTATTCAGTTGAGCTTTACCAAGGGCTGGCCGAGGCGGTGGGTTATCCGATGAATTATCATGTTACGGGTAGCCTGCGCCTCGCCCATAATCGCAACCGGATGATGGAATTTGAGCGCGCTTGTGGCATGGGCCGCCACCAAGGGATGAGCCTTGAGATGTGCGCGGTTTCGGACCTGAAAGAACGCTATCCATTCCTCAAGACGCACGACCTCGCTGGCGGGCTTTATGATCCCGCAGATGGCGATATCGACCCCTCCCAACTCACCCAAGCCCTTGCAAAAGGCGCACGTGATCTTGGTGCAAAAATCGAACGATTTTGCCCCGTTACCGCCGTTAACCGCCAAAATGGCGAATGGGTTCTCACTACCCCTAAAGGCGAGGTGCGCGCGGAAATTGTGGTCAACGCCGCTGGCTATCGCGCGCAAGAGTTAGGCCGCATGTTCATCCCCCATGGGGGCCGCGAAGTGCCGATGATGACCATGAGCCACCAATACCTGCTGACGGACGAAATCCCCGAACTACAAGCCTGGAGCGAAGGCGCGGGGCAAAAGCTGCCGCTCCTGCGCGATGTCGATAGCTCTTACTACCTGCGGCAGGAGAAATTCGGCCTCAACCTTGGCCCCTATGAGGCAAATTGCAAGCCACATTGGCAAACCGCCGATGACCAAATGCCCGAAGATTTCTCTTTCCAGCTCTACCCCGACGATCTTGAGCGCCTAGGGTGGCACATTGAAGACGCCATGGCCCGCGTGCCAATATTAGGCACGGCGGGCATCAACAAAGTTATCAACGGCCCTATCCCTTACACGCCCGATGGCAACCCCCTGATCGGCCCTATGCCCGGCGTGCCAAATGCCTTTGAAGCTTGTGTTTTTACCTTCGGCATTGCCCAAGCAGGCGGTGCAGGCAAGGTGCTGGCCGAGTGGGTGGCGGAAGGCCAAACCGAGTGGGATATGTGGGCGGTAGACCCGCGCCGATTCACCAGCTTTGCCGACCAAGCTTACACCAATGTAAAGGGCCGAGAGGTCTATGCCAATGAATACGCTATGCATTTCCCACATCATGAGTGGCCTGAAGGACGGGGCAAGCGGCTTTCCTCCAACCATGCCGAGGTGCTAAATCAAGGCGGCGTTATGGGCGCATATGCAGGCTGGGAGCGGGCAAATTGGTTTGCCAAACTGGGCGATGATACGCGCGAAGCCGCGAACTACACATGGGGCCGCAAAGGCCCGTGGTTTACGCGCGTCGCTGAAGAATGCAAAGCGGTATCACAGGCTGTTGGTGTGCTGGACCTCCCCGGTTTTTCGCGTTTTGAGCTAAGTGGCGCAGGCGCAGCGGTATGGCTAAAAATCCAAATCGCTGGCGGCCTGCCCAAGGTTGGCCGGATGAACCTCGCTTATTTCGCGGATACACGCGGGCGTATACTAACGGAAATGTCAGTGATGCGTACAGGCGAAGACGAATTCCTACTTATCACAGCTGCCGCCGCCGAATGGCACGATTTCGAGCTGCTTAAATTCAGCCTGCCAGAAGGCCTATCACTCTGCAACACTACTGAGGACTTTTCCGCGCTGATCGTAACCGGCCCACTAACCCGCACGCTATTCGCGGAGATTTCAGACGCCGACCTTACCCTGCCTTGGCTCAGCCATCAACGCGCCAAAATCAAGGGGGTAAGCACCCTTTTAGCGCGCGTATCTTTCGCTGGCGAGCTGGGCTGGGAAGTGCATGCTGCCAATGCCGACATGCCAAAGATTTACACAGCGATCCTCGCCGCTGGTGCCAAGCCATTTGGCATGTATGCGCTCAACAGTTTGCGTCTAGAAAAAGGCTATCGCACGTGGAAAGGTGATCTTTCCAGTGATTACACTCTGCTTGAAGCAGGGTTAGGCCGCTTTATAAAGCTCGATAAACCCGAAGATTTCCCCGGTAAATCCGCGTTGGCCAAAGAGTCTCCGGCCAAGCGCTTCACTACCCTGATCGTTGACACCGGTGAAGAAGACGCGCCCTATATGGCGACGGTTTGGCATGGCGAAACCGTTGTAGGAGAGGTGACATCTGGCGGCTGGGGCCACCGAATAGGCAAGTCCATCGCGCTGGCGATGCTGCGCACTGATACCCCGCCAAACGCCGCGCTTGAGGTTGAAATTTACGGCAAGCGTTACGCGGCAAAGCGCCAGCCTGACGGCCCACTTTATGATCCCAAAGATGAAAGACTCCGCACATGAAGCCCCTCCCCAAAAGCGCCCGCGCAGTTATTATTGGCGGCGGTGTTGCTGGCGCAAGCGTGGCCTACCACCTTGCCAAGCTCGGTTGGACAGATGTTATTTTATTGGAGCGTAAACAGCTCACTTCTGGCACCACATGGCACGCGGCAGGCCTTATTGGCCAGCTTCGGGCCAGCTCAAATATGACGCGACTGGCGAAATATTCCGCTGACCTTTACCGCAAGTTGGAGGCCGAAACCGGGGTGGCAACGGGGCTTCGACAGACCGGCTCAATCACCGTGGCCCTGACGGAAGCGCGCAAAGAGGAGCTTTCTCGGCAGGCCTCGATGGCGCGGGTTTTTGGGGTGCCAGTAGAGGAAATTTCCAGCGCCGAGGTGAAGGCGCGCTATGAACATTTAAATGTTTCGGACGTGCTGGGCGCGGTTTATTTGCCAACCGATGGCCAAGGTGACCCTGCCAATATTGCGCTGGCAATGGCCAAGGGCGCGCGGCAGATGGGGGCGCAGATATTTGAGAACGTGAAGGTTTTGGATATTAAAACCAGCGGCGGCCGCGTGGCTTCGGTGCTAACCGATCAAGGCGAAATAACCTGTGACCATGTGGTGAATTGCGCCGGAATGTGGGGCCGTGATGTAGGCGCGCTGGCAGGGGTAACCGTGCCATTGCACGCCTGCGAGCATTTTTATATTGTCACTGAGGGCATTGATAACCTTGGCAAACTCCCCGTGCTGCGGGTGCCGGATGAGTGCGCGTATTACAAAGAAGACGCGGGTAAAATCCTACTTGGCGCGTTTGAACCCACGGCCAAACCTTGGGGCATGGATGGCATTCCGGAAGATTTTGAGTTTGACCAACTGCCCGAGGATTTTGACCATTTTGAGCCTATACTGGAAAAGGCGATCAACCGGACGCCACTGCTGGCGGAGGCGGGTATTCATACGTTTTTTAACGGCCCTGAGAGCTTTACGCCGGATGACCGCTATTACCTTGGCGAAGCGCCGGAAGTTGCCAATTTCTGGGTTTGCGCAGGGTTTAACTCGGTTGGTATTCAGTCCGCTGGCGGCGCGGGCATGGCGCTGGCGCAATGGATGGAAGACGGCCAACCGCCGTTTGACCTGTGGGATGTGGATATCAGGCGTGCGCAGCCTTTCCAGCGCAATCGACGCTACTTAAAGGAGAGGGTGAGCGAAACTTTGGGGCTGCTTTACGCCGACCATTACCCCTATCGCCAATATGAAACCGCACGCGGGGTGCGGCGCTCTCCGGTGCATGAGATCCTGAAAGCGCGCGGCGCGGTGTTTGGGGAAATGGCGGGCTGGGAACGGGCGAACTGGTTTGCCAATGAGGGGCAGGAGCGAGCCTATGACTATAGCTGGGGGCGGCAAAACTGGTTTGAAAACCAGCGCGCCGAACATATGGCGGTGCGCGAAAGCGTGGGTGTGTTTGACATGACAAGCTTTGGCAAAATCAAGGTTGAGGGCCGCGATGCACTGGCCTTTATGCAGCGGGTATGTGCCAACCAAATGGACGTTGCGGCGGGTCGGATTGTGTATACGCAAATGCTAAACCCGCGCGGTGGGATTGAGTGTGACCTGACGGTGACGCGGCTGTCTGAAGACGCGTTTCTGTTGGTGGTTCCCGGCGCAACCCTACAGCGGGACCTCGCGTGGCTAAGGCGCCACCTTACCGACGAATTTGTGGTGATCACGGACATCACTGCAGGCGAGGCCGTTTTTGCTGTGATGGGACCGGATAGCCGCGCGTTGTTGCAAAAGATCAGCCCAAACGATTTCAGCAACGAAACCCACCCGTTTGGCATGGCCAAAGAGATCGAGATCGGCATGGGGCTGGCGCGGGCGCATCGGGTAACTTATGTGGGCGAGCTTGGCTGGGAGATTTATGCCAGTTGCGACCAAGCCGCGCATATCTTTGAAGAAATTCTGGCGGCGGGGGCAAAGCCTTGCGGGTTGCACGCGCTGGATAGTTGCCGTTTGGAGAAGGGCTATCGCCATTTTGGCCATGATATAACCGACGAGGACCATGTGCTGGAAGCGGGGCTTGGCTTTGCTGTGAAGCCCGATAAAGGCGGCTTTATTGGCCGTGATGCCGTGCTGGCCAAAAAGGCCGTGGGGCTAAGCCGCCGCCTTGTGCAATTCAAGCTACAGGACCCCGCGCCGATGCTTTATCACAACGAACCCATCCTGCGGGATGGCGAAATTGTAGGGCATCTCAGCTCGGGGGGCTATGGCCATGCGCTCGGGGCCAGCGTCGGGCTGGGCTATGTGCCGTGTGAGCAGCAAAGCGCGGCAGAAATGCTGGCCTCAAACTATCAAATCGAAATCGCAGGCGCACAGTTTGACGCTGTTGCCAGCCTAAAACCACTTTATGACCCGACATCGGCGCGGGCAAGGGAGGATGCATGAGCAGACGGTCTGGTGGGCGGCAAGCGCGGCAAAAGTTACGGGCGGCACCGTTGGAGGTAAAGCCGGTGCGTGCAGGCATGGATGGCGGGCAATATAAGCCGCTGACCAATGGAGATATGGCGCAAATTCACGCCGCCGCTTTGGAGGCGCTGGAGACCATCGGCCTGAGCGGTGTGACCGAGACAGCGGCGGCCTATTGCACCAAAGCAGGGGCCGAGTTCCGCGACGGGCGGCTTTACTTTCCACCCGCATTGGTAGAAAGCGCTATAAAATCTGCCAATCGGGATTTTTCCCTGCATGGCCGCGACCCAAAGCATGATATCCATCCAAAGGGCCGCAAGGTCCATTTTGGCACCGCAGGCGCGGCAGTGCATGTGGTGGATGTGGATAGCAACAGCTACCGCGATAGCACCCTCCGCGACCTTTACAATGCCGCCCGCATTACCGACACTCTGGACAACGTGCATTTCTTTCAGCGCCCGATGGTGGCGCGCGATATGGAAACCACCCTCGACCTTGATCTTAACACGCTTTACGCCAGCTTGGCGGGCACCAACAAGCATGTTGGCACAAGCGTTACCGTGCCGGAAAACACAGCGCCCTTTCTGGAAATGCTCTACATGGTGGCGGGTGGAGAGGCCGCCTTCAAGGCCCGCCCCTTTGTGAGCGCCTCCATTTGCTTTGTGGTGCCGCCTATGCGCTTTGCCAAAGATGCTTGCGATGTGATGGAAAGCTTGATCAAAGGCGGCGTGCCGATTTTGCTGCTATCTGCTGGCCAAGCGGGGGCCACCTCGCCCGCCGCCATTGCTGGCTCGGTGGTGCAATCGGTGGCTGAAGTGCTAGCGGGGCTGGTCTATGTAAATGCCATTTCGCCGGGTCATCCGGCGATTTTTGGCACCTGGCCGTTTGTGTCTGATCTGCGCACGGGGGCGATGTCTGGCGGCTCTGGCGAGCAGGCTTTGCTGAGCGCGGCGGTGAGCCAAATGGCGGGGTTTTATGACCTGCCCGCTGGCTCTGCCGCGGGGATGAGTGATAGTAAACTGCCCGATATTCAGGCGGGCTATGAAAAGGGGATAACCACAGCGCTGGCGGGGCTTTCAGGCCTTAATTTGGTTTACGAATCCGTTGGCATGCACGGCTCGCTTATGGGGTTTTGCTTTGAAAGCCTGATCATTGATAACGATATGCTCGGGCAAGTGCTGCGCACCATTCGCGGCATCGAGATTAACCCCGATACCCTGAGCCTGGACACCATGCGCGCGGTCTGCCTTGGCGGGCCGGAACACTACCTTGGCACCGAACAAACCCTGCGGCTGATGCAAACCGAATATGTATACCCCGCAATCGCTAGCCGCCTGAGCCCAAAGGAGTGGGAGGAGGCGCAGAAACCCGATATCGTGGCCGAGGCAACAAAGCTTAAAAACCGGATTTTGGCCAGCCATTTCCCAAGCTACATTCCGGCTGATATTGATGCCGCCCTGCGCCAGCGCTTTGATATCCACCTGCCGCGATCCGCTATGCGCCTAGGCTAGATGTGCCCTTCTTTCACCGCTTCCATCGCTACAAAAGTGGACGTCATCGACACATGCGGCAGGGTGGAAATTTTCTCGCCCATCACATGGCGATAATCGGTGATATTTTGCGTGCGCACCTTAAGAAGGTAGTCAAAACTCCCCGCGATCATGTGGCATTGCTCGATTTCCTTGATCGCCAAAACTCCTGTGTTAAACGCCGTTAGCGCCTTATCGCGGGTGTCTGAAAGCTTAACCTCGACAAAGGCCACATGGCTTAACCCAAGCTTGATCGGGTTGATAATGGCACGATAGCCAGTGATAAACCCCGCCGCCTCCAGCCGCTTTATACGCGCTTGGCAGGGGGTTTTGGACAGGCCGATTTTGCGAGAAAGCGCTGTGATGCTGATACGGCCATCAACAGAAAGCGCCGCCAGTATAGCATGGTCAAAAGTGTCGATCTCTGTGACTTCCAAAGTATTGTTCCTTTTTGTCTATATATCAGTGAAAATACGGTGATATTCCCTAAATTATGCCCTAGTACAGAGAATGCGCAAGTAGCGAATCCTGTAGGCTGGCCTCATCCACCAATTCTGCAGGAGACCATTATGCCAAACGCCCCGCATATTGACCAAACCGCCTTTACCCCGCTGCCCGATGAGGCCGCAACCCTGCGCCGCCTTGTTGCCGCCGCCAAGCTCAGCCTGCAAAACCGCGCTGATATTTCAGCCGAGGCCGCTAAGCTTGTCAGCCAAATTCGCACAGCCGCGCGCCCGGGGCTTATGGAGTCGTTCCTCGCTGAATATGGCCTTTCCACCGATGAAGGCGTGGCGCTGATGTGCCTTGCGGAGGCCCTGCTGCGGGTGCCCGATAGCCCAACGATTGACGCCCTGATCGAGGATAAAATCGCGGCCTCCAACTGGCGCACGCATTTGGGGCATTCCACTTCGGCGCTGGTTAATGCCTCCACATGGGGGCTGATGCTGACGGGGAAAGTGCTGGACAAGGGCGACGCGGGGCTGGTGGGCACCCTGAAGGCCGTCACCAAGCGGCTGGGAGAGCCAGTTATTCGCACGGCGGTGGCAGCGGCGATGCGCAAGATGGGGCAGCAATTTGTGCTGGGGCAGAGCATTGAGGACGCGCTTAAAAACGCACGTATATACGAGGCCAAGGGCTACACTTACTCTTACGATATGCTCGGCGAAGCGGCGATGACAGAGGCGGATGCCAAGCGTTACCACCTTGCGTATTCTGCTGCCATTAGCGCTATGGCCAAGGCCTGCACCCATGAGGATATCCGGCAAAACCCCGGTATTTCTGTTAAGCTTTCGGCCCTACATCCGCGCTACGAAATGCAGAATCGCGCACGGGTTATGGCCGAACTGGTGCCGCGTGTGCGCGCACTGGCGCTGCTGGCCAAAGCCGCTGGTATGGGCTTTAACACTGATGCCGAGGAGGCTGAGCGGCTGGAGCTTTCGCTGGAGGTTATCGAGGCGGTGCTGAGTGATCCGGCGCTGAAAAACTGGGATGGGTTTGGCGTGGTGGTGCAGGCCTACGGGCTGAATGCCACGTGGGTGCTGGATTGGCTGCATGGGCTGGCTGAGCGCCATGATCGCCGCATTATGGTGCGGCTGGTCAAGGGGGCGTATTGGGATACCGAGATCAAGCGCGCGCAGGTGCTCGGGCTGGCGGGTTTTCCGGTGTTTACCCGCAAAGCGGCGACGGATATATCCTACATCGCCTGCGCCCGTAAGCTGTTGGATATGCGCGGGCGGATTTACCCACAATTTGCCACCCATAACGCCCATACCGTGGCGGCCATTTTGCAAATGGCAGGCACTTCTGGCGGCTTTGAGTTCCAGCGCCTGCACGGCATGGGGGAGAACCTGCATGACATTGTTAAGCACGCCCACAACACCCCCTGCCGGATTTACGCCCCTGTTGGCGCCCATAAAGACCTGCTGGCTTATTTGGTGCGCCGTTTGCTGGAAAACGGCGCCAATAGCTCGTTTGTAAACCAGATTGTCGACGAGGCCGTGCCCGCCGAAGAGGTGGCGCGCGACCCGTTTTGTGAGGTGGAAAGCCTCGGCGAGGCGGCGCAAAACCCTGCCATTGCCCACCCGAAAGCGCTCTACGGCCCCATCCGCACCAATGCGCGCGGATGGGATGTAACGGAAGCAGCGGATTTGGCCGAAATCGATGCCGCGCGTGGCCCTTTCCGGCACCAGCGTTTCAAAGCCGGGGCCGCGATGAGCGGAGCGGAGACCAAGGTTATAAACCCGTTTAACCCCTCCGATATCGTCGGCACTATAACCCAAGCCACGCCTGCCGATGTGGAGGCCGCCTTGAGCGCCGCCACCCCGTGGGATGCCCCCGCCAAGGCGCGCGCGCAGGCCCTTACCCGCGCCGCTGACCTGATCGAGCAAAACGCTGGCCTGCTCTTTGCGCTTGCCGCCCGAGAGGCAGGCAAAACCCTGCTGGACGCCATTTCGGAACTGCGTGAAGCCGTTGATTATATGCGGTTTTATGCGATTGAAGCCCTTGGCCTCACCCGCCCGCCGCTCGGGCTTGTTGCCTGCATTTCCCCGTGGAACTTCCCATTGGCGATCTTCCTTGGCCAAGTTTCAGCTGCGTTGGCGGCTGGCAACGGGGTGCTGGCCAAACCCGCTGAGCAAACGCCGATTATGGCCGCCAAAGCGGTTGCGCTGTTGCACCAAGCGGGCGTGCCGCGCGCCGTTTTGCAGCTCCTCCCCGGCGCTGGCCCCGTGGTTGGTGCCGCGCTATCAAGCGACCCTCGTATTAACGGCCTTTGCTTCACCGGTTCCACTGCCACCGCCCAACACATCAACCGCGCGATGGCGCAAAACCTCTCCCCCCATGCGCCGCTGATCGCCGAAACCGGCGGGCTAAACGCGATGATTGTTGACTCCACCGCCCTGCCCGAGCAAGCGGTGCGCGACATCCTTGACAGCGCCTTTCAAAGTGCTGGCCAGCGCTGTTCGGCCCTGCGCATTCTCTACCTGCAAGCTGATATCGCTGAGGGGTTTTGCAAAATGCTTTACGGCGCGATGGACGAGTTGGCGGCGGGCGACCCGTGGGATATTTCCACCGATACAGGGCCGGTGATCGAGGCCACAGCGGCGGCGCATTTTAGCGCCTACATAGAGGCAGCGCGGAGCGAGGGCCGCGTGCTTAAGCAACTGCCTCAAACGGATTGCGCGCATTACATCCCGCCCACAGTGCTTTCCATCGGTTCTATCCTTGAGATGAAAGAGGAAATATTTGGCCCTGTTTTGCATATCGCCAGTTTTGAAGCCCATGAAATCGGACAGGTTATAGCTGATATCAACACCAGCGAATTTGGCCTCACCTTCGGCGTGCATTCGCGTATTGATGACCGCATCCAGCAGATGATCGACCGGCTGAATATGGGAAATATTTACGTAAACCGCAACCAGATTGGCGCGGTGGTGGGCGTGCAACCCTTTGGTGGCGAAGGGCTTTCTGGCACTGGCCCCAAGGCGGGTGGGCCGGATTATGTGGCGCGGCTCTGCCAGCCTGAAACGCCTGAGTATGGCGCGCTAACCCCCCCATTTGCCCCGCCCCAAACAGTGCAAGCGGCGATAGTCACCCTGCCCACACCGCCGCGCGCCCCGCTTCATTGCGCCAGCCTTACTGGCCCCACGGGCGAATCCAACCAGCTTTCAACCTATGCGCGCGGCAAAGTACTTTGCCTTGGCCCCAGCCCAGAGCAAGCCACGCAACAAGCAGCTGAAGCCCGCGCCGCTGGCTGCACCGCCCTTTGTATTTGCCAAGGCGGCGACGTGGAGGGCGCGCTTGCCCCAAAAGATTTAGCCAGCCTCACCGGTTTTCAGGCCGTCGTATTTTGGGGCGCGGCCAAAGATGCCACGACCCTGCGCATGGCGTTAGCACACCGGAAAGGCAGCCTTATCCCGCTGATCACCAGCAGAAATGACCCCGCGAAATACCAGTTGGAGCGCCATGTGTGCATAGACACAACCGCGTCGGGCGGCAATGCGGACCTGCTGACGGCGAGCGATGGATAAGCCTTGCCACGGCTTTATTCAACAATAACCGCGCCGCCCCATCGGGCTATCGAGCCGGCGCGGCGAGTTGGTGTTGAAGATGGTATGGCACCAGGTTTGGCATTGGCTCGGCTGAGCTTTGCCAAAGGCTACCGCATGACAGCCCGATATTAAGTTTGCGGCAAAAAAATCAGAGGGGTGCTATCGGCCACCCTCCTTGTTGCTGCCCAGATATTTATCATAATCCGACACCAATAAGTGGCGCGGAGTCTCGTCCTCCTCCACATCGGCAAAGCGGCCAATTGGGGCTTCAAAAATATTGTCCGTCAGGTCATCATTAACCGCTGAAACTTCGCCGATCAGGACATCGCCACCCTCGCCCCAAAACTTGTGCCAGTTGCCCGGGCATAGCGTAACGCTCTCGCCCGGGTTTAACCGCAGCACCTCGCCAGGCTTTTGCAGCCGCTTTTGCCCATCGGTGGTAACGGGCACCGGCGCGCTGCGGTCTAGCTTGCCATCAGGGCCGGATTCAAACATCTCCAGCGCCAATATGGCCCCGCCACGGTTGATAATATCTTCGGTTTTAAACACATGCCGGTGCATGGGCGAGATTTGGTCTTGCCGCGAAATCATGATTTTTTCCGCATAGCAAAAGCCGGTATTTTGCGTGCGATCAGCCGCCGTGCCATTGCGCAGGGTAAACAAAAACAACCCCAAATTGGCAAAATCCCCTTGGCCATAATCGGTGATATCCCAGCCCATGCGGGCTTCGATTATGCGCGCTATATCTGCACGGCGCGCTTGCATGTCGTCAGGGCGCCAATAGGCAAAGGGCGGCAGGATAAAGCCAAAGGAACGGATGAACGCATCGGCATTTTCAATAATCTGGTTAATCTCGGATCGTTTCATTTATTCAGCCTTTAGCGTAATGCGGTGCCATCTTTGCTAAAATAGTGCAGCTTTTCAGGGGCAAAAGCCAGCCCGATTTTGGCCCCTGTTTGCAGCTCATTCTCGCCGGTTATGCGCACGGTCACTTGGCCAAGCGCGCCACAATTCACGATCAAAAACGTATCCGCGCCCAGATACTCCACCACGTCAATCTCGCCGTCTATCTGGCCTTCGCCTGCGGCCACAGGGGTTATGTTTTCAGGACGAATACCAGCTTGCGTTACCGCTGCATTTGCGGGCGCGGTGAGGCTACCCCCACCCGCAAAGCTAACCCTGCCCGCAGCTGATGTGCAAGGCAAAATGTTCATTTTCGGGCTGCCAATAAACTGGGCAACAAACAGGTTATTGGGCCGGTTATACAGCTCTTTAGGTGTGCCGACCTGCTCGATAATTCCGTCATGCAGCACCACAATCCTGTCAGCCAGCGTCATCGCTTCCACCTGATCATGGGTTACATAAATCATGGTAGAGCTCAGGGTTTGGCTGGGTTTTGCGATCTCGTAGCGCATTTCTACTCGCAGGGCAGCGTCTAGGTTTGACAGCGGCTCATCAAACAAAAAGGCCGTCGGATTGCGCACAATCGCGCGGCCAATCGCCACCCGTTGGCGCTGCCCACCCGAAAGGTCTTTGGGGCGGCGGTCCATATAGTCATCCAGCCGCAGCGCCTTAGCCGCGTCATTCACGGCGGCGTCAATCACCTCTTTAGGCGCCCCCGCCGTTTTCAGCCCAAAGCCCACGTTTTCGCGCACCGACATATGCGGATACAGCGCGTAGGATTGAAACACCATCGCCAGCCCACGCTTGGCGGGGGGTTCGGCGGTCATATCCACCCCATCAATCAGCACCTGCCCTCGGCTGGTTTCCTCCAGCCCCGCAATCATGCGCAAAAGGGTTGATTTCCCGCAGCCCGAGGGGCCAACGAATATGATGAACTCTCCCTCCTCGACCGCCAAATCAATACCCTTAATGACCTGCACATCGCCAAACCATTTCTCAACCGCTTTCAGCTCAATCGCGCCCATGTTCAGCTTCCTTTGCTTGTGAGTGTTGGCGAGGCCCATGCCAGCCAAATGGCCGCCGTCCACGTAAATTTATCACCACCGGCGGGGCTGCCATCACAGGGGTTAAAATATTCGGCAAAACCGGATTTTTCGATCAGCGCGGCGGTATCTTGCCGTAGCTTTTCTGCCTGCGCTTTGTGGCCCATTTCCTGCAAACCAATGCCGATCAGGGTGTTGACAATGCCCCAAGATGGCCCGCGCCAATAGCGGTAGGCCTCAAAGCGCGGCGAGGCGGGGTCATGGCTCGGGAAGCCATAGGTTACGGCCTCGGCAATACGGCCAAACTCCACCAGCGCTTCGGAGTTTTCAAGCCCCGCATACCAGCACAGAAACGAGGTCGAGGACATGCTGCCGCCAAAGTTTCCGGTGCGGATATTGAACGCATCATAGCCACCAATTTCAGGGTTCCAAAGCCGCGCCACGCCTTTTTCTTGCGCCGCAATCCAGCCCGTTATTTCAGCAGTATCTTCGCCAAGCGCCTGCGCCATTGCCAGCAAGTCTTTGTTAGCGCGCAATAAAATAAAGCTCATGCCCGGATCAGCCACCCGAAACGGGCCACTAGCCGCCATTTCTGCCTCATCCCAACCACAGGTCCGCCCCGCATATACAATCGCCATAAAGCGGTCATAATCAAGCGCGCTTGGGCGCATATGCGGGTCCACATGGCTGGTATCGTTGCGGGTATACGTGCCGACATTGCTAATATCGACATTGCCCATGGCCTCATCCCAATCCGGCGCGTTATCGCGGCCAGATTCCCACGGGTGGTTCACCACGATCATGCCATTTTCATTGCGATGTTCAAAAAACCAGCGGTGCCAAGCCAGCAGCTTGGGAAACAGCGCCGCCATACGCGGCTGGCCAGCCTCCGGCGCGCGCTCAAAAATTGCACGGGCAAAAGTAGCCGCCACCGGGGGCTGCGAAATGCCCGATGTAGGCGGGTTTTGAAACGCGCCCCATTCATCAGGGCCGGGAAAATAGCCATCACTTGCCTCATGAAATATAATATGCGGCACCATGCCGTTTTCCCATTGGCCGCTCATCAGGGTTTCAAGCTCCACCCATGCGCGCTCTACGTCAAAGGTGGCAAAGCCAAACGCCGCAAAGGCGCTGTCCCAGTTCCATTGATAGGGGTAAAGGCCGTGGGTCGGCATGGTATAGCCGCCCTGATCATTGCCACGCATAATAGCGCGGGCTTGTTCATTGAGTGTTCGCACGGGTTTCATCTATCCTTTTACGCTGCCTGCGGTGAGGCCCTTTGTCATAAATTTCTCCAAGCCAAGGAAAATAAGCATGATCGGGATCGTGGCGATCACCGAACCTGCCATTAAGTGCTGGCGTGGAATTTCGGAGGAGTTGAGCATGGCAACCCCCCGTGTAAGGGTGAATTTGCTCGGGTCATCGAGCAGCATGAAGGCGAGCAAAAACTCGTTCCAGCCGATCATGAACACATAAAGCGAGACCGAGGCAATGGCGGGCAGGCTCAGCGGCAGGGTGATTTTCCAGATCACCTGTAGGCGCGAAAGCCCGTCCATTAGGCCTGCTTCCTCGATCTCGGCGGGTAGGCCGCGAAAGTAGCCTTGCAGCATGTAAAGCGCCACGGGGATGGTGGTTACGGGGTAAATAAGCAGGATGCCGAAGATTGAATTTCGCAGGCCAACGCTGGAGAAGGCGATGTAAATTGGCAGGGCGAGCACGATCATCGGCACCATGTATATCAGCAGAATAGAGCGCGACATCGCCGCTTGACCCTTAAAGCGCAGGCGGGCTACAGCATATGCGCCCGGCACGCTGAACAGGAGCGTAAGCAGCACCGTCATCACCGAGACAAAAAACGAGGTCAGCAGATAGCTGCCAAAATTAAAGTCGCGAAACAGCTCAACATAGGAGCGGAAAAGCCCCCAGCCTTTGGAGAGGTCGAGCGAATAATCCAGCGGATTTACCAGCAGCGCTTGCTGGCTTTTGAAGCTTGTCATCACCATGACAAAAAACGGAATGGCAACTATAACCGTAAAGAAAACATAGCCAAATCCGGTGAGGAACTTGATAACGGCACCCTCAAACTCATGCCGGTTAAGCGCGCCAAAAGGCAGCCCGCGCAGCATGGCTTTAAGCGGGCCAACGGTGGCAAAGGCGATGCCAATAAGGGCAAGGCTTTGCGCCAAACTGCTTTCCCCCAGCGAAATACCAAAGGGCTGGCCAAGGCGCAGCGCTACCAGAAGCAAAGCAAACAAAGCCGCCAAAACATAGGTTTTTGCCGGTATGTTCAGCTTGCCCCAAACCAGCAAAACCCCAACCAACGCCCCCGCTGGCATCGCCGCCAACAAACCAGGCGTAACGGCGGCCCCTGTGAGCAGCGCCAGCGTGATGGCCATACAAATGGCGACAACCGCGCTCCACAATAAGCCCAAAATGGCGGCGGTAACATAGCCAATGCGCAGCAGCTTCATAGGCCCTCCTCCTGTGATCCGTATTTGAAGAAGAAATACGAAAACACCAGCAGCATGGCAAAAATCACCACCGCCACCGCCGCCCCCGCGCCAATATTAGACACCGCAAACGCCTGCTCATACACATCCACCGTGAGGGTGCGGGTGCCGGCAGAGCCGCCGGTAAGCAGGAAAATGTCGTCAAATTTGTTAAACGTCCAAATGAAGCGCAGCAGGAATAGCACGCTGAGAATGCCCGCGAGTTGTGGCACTGACAAATACCAGAATTTCTGAAACGGCGAGGCCCCGTCCATATCGGCAGCCTCATACATGCTGCTATCAATGCTTTGCATGCGCGCCAAAATAAACAGGAATGACATCGGAAAATAGCGCCAGATCTCGAACACCGTCACCATTATAAGCGCTTGCGGCTTTTGGCCAAAAAAGTTGATGGGTTCGGCCAAAACCCCCATTTGAATAAGCAGCGCATTGGCCGAGCCAGAAAACGGATCAAACAACGTAACCCATGTAAAGGCCACCGCGATCACTGGCGTGACGTAAGGAAATAGATAAAGCCCGCGCAGAAGTCCTTGGCCTTTAAAGCTTTTGTTAAGCAACAGCGCCGCAAACAGGCCAACAACCAGCGCCCCGATGGTGCCAAAAACCGCATAAAACAGCGTCACGCCGATCACGCTCCAAAATTCGCGCCCGTCAAATATTTTAACAAAATTCTTCAGGGTAAAGGTGCTGTCAAACAACACAGAGTTTGCTTGTCCCTCCAGAATAGCGACAGATTCCCTCGGGTTCGGGTCGGCATCTACAAAAGCCTGCGTGCCGGAAAACGGAATGCGCAGGCGCTCACGATAGCCCGCCTCCCAATCGCCAAATTCGCAGAAAAGATCGCGCCCGTTCAGGGTGCATTCTGGCGGCAACTCCAAAATTATCATACCTTCGGGCAAGGTGTCTTGCAGAGTCACGCCCGTAATTGGCTCCTCCCGCGAGGAATTGGTTAGGCGCAGATCATACAGTGCCTCATCGCCGGCATTTTCGATTTTACCTTTGATCCGCTCATAAACCTCGGGGGTTGGCACCCGCAAATCGCCTAATGTGATGGGCTTAAAGCTGATCCAAAAAATGGCGAGCAGTGGCAGGATAACCACCAAAGAGGCGCTGATAATCGTTGGGGCGAGCATGCCCCAAGCCAGCTTGGCTTCGCGCTTTCCCAGCGGGCCGGTGCCTTTAGGTGAATCTTGCATATTGCCCCTCGGGTTAATAAAGGGCCGGAGCAGGTTTCCCCGCTCCGGCGGTTTAGCTTACTCGATCGCGCCAAGCTCTTCATTCAAGAGCGCCACCGTGGCCGCCCCGTCGCGCACGCCGTCCATATATTCACGCACCAAGCGGTTAAACACTTGCGCGTTAATCATTTTGGAGGCCAGCGAAAGCTGGCCTTCAGCCACACCCCAACGCTGCGCGGTGGAAAGCCCACCCACGATTTCCGCCATCATTTCAGGTGCATACAGCTCTGAAAGCGGTGCTTTCCGGTCCACACCAACAGGCAGCAAAGACCACGCATCGGTATATTCCGTTGGGTTTGCCGCAGTGCCGGGGCGCACGGGGAACTTACCCTCAGGCGCCATTGATAGCGTCAGCATATAGCCCTCAGACATGGAATATTCGACAAAAGCCTGAGCTGCGTCAAAATCTGCGTCCGAGGTAATGCCGAAGTATCGCACATCCGCCCAAGCGGCCCCGTCAGGGTTACTCGGCCCGGCAAAGCTGGTCACTATGCCGGTAACAGCCGCCAAATCGCGCGAGGTCGGGTCGTCGTTTATGGTTACCGGCGCAGCATCGCGCAGGCCCGCAAGTTCATCAAGAATGAACGGAGACCAGATGATCATCGCGGCATTGCCACCAAGATACAGCTCGCGTGATTGCTTCCAGTAAAGCTCTCCCGGAGGGGAGGCATCGGCCAGCGCTTTATAAAATTCCAGCACCTCGATCGTGGCGGCTTCCTCTAGCGGCGCAAAGCCGTTTTCATCTACCGGAGAAACCCCGTTGGCCAAGAAAACATGCTCCAGCACCTGAGACATAAAGCCTTCATCAATTTTGGTGGCCGCCACAAAACCAAACATCTCTGGCGGATTATGTAGCGCCTCAATCGCGGCCAAAACATCGGCATAGGTGTTTGGCGGGTTCAGGCCGGTTCTGTCGCAAACTTTTGCCACATGATTGGTAACCAGCCGTTAAAGACCGCCTTGACGCCAGATTCGCCGTTTTGAGTGGGTGATTCCGTCAGATTTCAGTGGCGAGGTATTCTTTTAACCCGCCTGGCTGACTTCGGATTTCCTTGAGCAGGTTGACGAGGGTCTCAA
>JAJRRX010000224.1 GCA_024279075.1 Alphaproteobacteria bacterium
ATAATCCCCTTACCCTTCACGTAAATCAGCGTATTCGCGGTGCCCAAATCAATAGCCATATCCGCCGAGAATAAGCCGCCAAAATTGCCAAACATATGCGATTCCTTGCCTGTAGGAGCGGGCCAGTTTGCCCAAAATGCTACGATTAAGCCCTTATAGGCTCAAGCTTTAGCAGTTAAAAGGCCACATTTCCAGCCCCGCTCATATTCCGCAACAAATCGCCATATTCGGGCACCTACGCGCCCGAATATTTTTACTGGCAGAGGCTAGATCACTGTGACCAGTGTCCACATGCCCATGGCGTAGTGGCCGGCAATGTTGCAAGCCAGCATGTAAGTACCGGGTTGTAGCCGCAAAGTCACTGAGCCGGTTTCGCCGATTGCGGTTTCCGGAACCTCGCCAATGGCACCAGCGGCGTCCTCGTCCATGCGCTCGCTATCCGTATTATAGGGCAGGGCTTGCGTAACATCGGCAATCGGCACCACGATCATTTCATGTTCCATTAGCTCTGATGTATTCGTGACCACAAAGGTCACATCACCACGGGCGATTACGTATTTGTTGGGCGTAATACCCATAGGAGCATCATCTTTAAAGGCCGCGTCAGCGGTGCCAAGCATCACACGATGCTCCATATCAAAGCCGCCAATCATGTCTGCGCCATTATCCCACATATTGACCTGAACGATGGTTTTGGTGTCATCTTGAGCGAAGGCAGGCTTTGATAGGGCAATGGCAGCGGCGGTTCCGGCCATAAGGCCCATGGCGGTGCGTCTGGTTATAGTCATGATATATCTCCCTTTAAGAGTCGTAAATACAACGCGGAGCTACGTTTATCTTGCATTGGAGCGTGGCTTCGCAATGAAGGTTTCCAATGGGTATGTGGTCTGCCCGAAAGTGAGTCGCGGATTTGACTTGCATCAATACTTTGGCGTTTACTTAAAAATAGTATAAGTTAGCACCTAATTACTAGCCAGCCGCTATGCTTTACTTGCATGGTATCTATGCCGCACGGGAGCATTGCCCCCGTGCGGCTCGCTTTATGCTGGCGCGGTTTTTTCGCGGCGCACCACAAGGTTGTTCAGCGCATTGATATAGGCTTTGGCTGAGGCCACAACCGTATCGGTATCTGCGCTTTGCCCGGTTACGATTTTGCCGTTCTCCTCCAAGCGCACACTCACGGTGGCCTGCGCATCTGTGCCCTCGGTTACGGCATGCACTTGGTAAAGCTGCAAGCGCGCCCCATGCGGGAATACCTTCTTAATGGCCGCAAAAGTTGCGTCCACAGGCCCGTCACCGGTTGAGGTCACCTCATGGTTTTCCCCGCCTATGCTCAGCACCATTTCGGCTGTTTGTGCCCTTCAGTGCCGCAAATAACCCGCAGGCTCTCCAGCTTTAACTCGCCTTCAAGTGGCTGCCCTGAAGAAGTGTTCATCAACGCGACCAAGTCATCGTCAAAGATTTCCTTTTTGCGGTCGGCCAGCTCTTTAAAGCGCACAAATACGTCTTTTAATTGGTTATCCGCCAGTGAGAACCCAAGGTTTTCCAGCTTGGCCCGCAGCGCCGCGCGGCCTGAATGCTTGCCCATTACCAGTGATGTCTCGCTCAGCCCAATGTCTTCCGGCCGCATAATCTCGAATGTTTCGGCGTTTTTCAACATGCCATCTTGGTGGATGCCGCTCTCATGCGCAAAGGCATTTTTGCCGACAATCGCCTTGTTATACTGCACCGGAAAGCCCGACACCGTGGCCACCCGCCGACTGATCGCCATAATTTTTGTGGTATCAATATCAGTGCGATACGGCATAATATCATTACGCACCTTGATCGCCATAACCACTTCTTCAAGCGCCGTATTGCCCGCCCGCTCACCAAGGCCATTAATCGTGCATTCGATCTGCCGCGCCCCAGCATCGACAGCCGCCAAAGCGTTGGCTGTCGCCATACCAAGGTCGTTATGGCAGTGTGTCGCAAACACAATCTCGTCGGCCCCCGGCACCCGCTCCAGCAGCATTTTGATAATATCCCCACTCTCCGCAGGGGCCGTATAGCCCACGGTATCCGGAATGTTGATCGTGGTAGCCCCCGCCTTGATGGCAATCTCCACCACACGGCATAAGTAGTCATTCTCGGTGCGCGTCGCATCCATCGGTGACCATTGCACATTATCGCACAGGTTGCGCGCCAGCGTCACGCTTTCATGAATGGCATCGGCCATTTCATCCATGTTCATGCCCGTAATTGCACGGTGCGAGGGCGAGGTGCCTATGAAGGTGTGAATTCGTGGCAGGTTGGCGTGCTTCACGGCCTCGAACGCCCGCTCAATGTCGCCAGGTTTTGCTCGCGCCAAGCCACAAATCACCGAGCGGTTCGCCCGCTTGGCGATTTCGCTTACGGCTGCAAAATCGCCTTCCGAGGCAATCGGGAAGCCCGCTTCAATAATATCGACCCCCATCACATCCAGCATCTCGGCTATTTCGAGCTTTTCGTTATGGGTCATCGTCGCGCCCGGGCTTTGCTCGCCATCACGCAGGGTCGTGTCAAAAATTAACACACGGGATTTATCAGTCATATTGGTCATTTCATTGGTCCTTAGCTTTTGAGAAGTTTGGTGCGGTTTGAAGCTCCCCTGAGCGCACGCACCAATATCCTCGGCACGCTCAGAGGCGGCTAAGGAGTAGGATTTCGGCAATGGCATTGCTGCGATGCGGAATCAATCTATGTGGCGTCATGTTACACATGTGGGCCACTATAAGCAGGGTGCGCAGGAGTTAAAGCAAAAAATGACGGTGAGATGGCTTTTCTAGTGTTGCCACAAGGACTGCCGAGCGTAGCGAGGCCACGGCCAGCGGCAGGTGTTTTGATTTTACCTACAAACAAGCGCGGCGCGGCTTTAGTTGCAGCTTTGGCCAATAACGTTATTATTCGAGTCTCTATAATAGGTGCAATTGCCGTCTTGGAATACCCCGCTGCCATCATCATACCCACCTTGGCGCGTCGGGGCCACCAAAAACAGGAGCACAAAAACGCCCGCAGCGGCGGCGAATTTATAGACAGTCGGACGCTTGATGCCCCTGTCTTTCCACAATAAAAACACAGCCAGCGGGGCTAAAACCAGCGCGAGCAGAGCGTCAAACGCCACCCCAAGCATCAGAAAGGCAATCACCACGCCGCCTGTGATTATGGCTTTTATGTTTTTTTCATAGACGTTGCCTGTCCACAGCGCATAGAGCCCGACGGGAAAAAAGAGCAGCAGCCAAGCATGAAGCAACGTTCGGTTGTTTTGCCAGCCAGCTATGCTCATCCTGCCCGCCTATCAGTTGCCCGCCGCGGCGGCGGCTTCTTCTTCGGTGGCAGGGTTGCCATTGGCCCAGAAGCCATCATATTCCTCGCCCGAAGCATAGCGCATCACGCCACGCCCTTGGCGCTGGCCTTTGGTAAAGAAGCCTTCATAGATATCGCCATTTGGATATTTCGCCGCGCCTTCACCGTCAATTTCACCACCGGCCCAGTTACCATTATACTCAAAGCCATCTGGCATGGTGATCGTGCCTGCACCCTCGCGTTGGCCCGCTGCAAATGCACCGGTATAAATGGTGCCATCAGAATAGGTCGCCACGCCTTGACCGTCGCGCAGCCCGTCTTTCCATTCGCCAGTATACTGATAACCATCTTGATAGGTCATGGTGCCTTGGCCGTGGTTTTTGGCATTGCGGAATTCGCCCTCATACACCAAGCCGTTTTCATAGCGGGCAATGCCTTGGCCCTCGATCACGCCATTTACCCACGCGCCTTCATAAGAAGAACCATCAGCATAAGTGATTTTGCCTTGGCCATGGGCCACATCGTTCAGGAAGCTGCCCTCATAAACCGAGCCGTCAGGGTAGGTGACCTTACCATTGCCTTCAATACGGCCTTCCACCCAAATTCCGGTATAGATATAACCATCAGCACCGGTGAATGTGCCCAGCCCATTGCGTTGATCGGCAGTAAAAATACCTTCATATCGGTCGCCATTGGCATAGGTCGCAATGCCTTGCCCTTCGCGCTGGCCGTTAACCATTGCGCCCTCATATTTGTCGCCATTGGCTTGCGTGAGCACCCCTGTGCCATTTATCTGGCCGTTTTGCCACGCGCCAACATACGTAACCCCATCGGGCAGGGTCAGCGTGCCTTGGCCTTCGCGCACACCGCGCACGATATCGCCTTCATATATAGCGCCGTCAGGATAAGTGATTTTGCCGCGCCCGTGCTTTACGCCATTGTCCCATGAGCCTGCATAAATATAGCCGTTCGGGCTGGTCATCGTGCCCGTACCGTGGTGCACAGCATTTAAAAACTCGCCAGTATAAACCACACCGTTGGCATAGGTGGCGGTGCCGGCGCCAGATATTTTACCATCCACCCAGCTGCCCTCATATGTGCCACCATCGGAAAACGTAATTTTGCCTTGCCCCTCGGGGCGGCCATTTACGAAATCACCTTCATAAACCGAGCCATTGGGAAAGCGCGCCACGCCGATGCCTTCAATGCGCCCCTCCACCCACTGGCCAGAATACTCGTAGCCGTTGGGCAGGCGATAAGTGCCGCGCCCATGTTGCTTACCGTTCAGAAACTCGCCTTCATAAATCCCGCCGGTATCGTATTGCTTGGTTTCAACCGTGGTTTCCTGCGCAAAAACCGGCGCGCCTGCGGCTAAAAATCCGATCGAGGCGGCACTAATGGCGGCGGCACTCAGCAATAGA
>JAJRRX010000225.1 GCA_024279075.1 Alphaproteobacteria bacterium
GCGGCATTGCCCTGCTAAAAGCCGCCGGCTACCACCCCGCAGCTCAGGCCACGTTTTTGGCCGCAATGGCCGCAAATGCCGCGCTGAAAGCCCAAAAGGCTGGCCGCGATTATGATGAAACCACCGCGCCGATATTTGCCGCCCACCCGGCCCCGCGTGAACGCCAAGCCCGTGCATTTGAACTGGCGGGGGATATGCAGGGCCGCCTCGGCCAAGCCGAATATTTTGCCGCCACCAACGGCATGCTTTTCGGCGAAAACCATCGCGGCGGTTTTTTGCAGGGGCAAAGCTTCATTCACCCACAACTTGGCTTCTTTTTTGAACTCGCCGAGGGCTTACGCCTGCAAAACGCTGCGCAGCAGATCAATATTTTTGGGCCAAACCGCTCGACACTTATTATGTCTGGCGGGGCGGCGAGTGACGACCTTCGGGCGGCCTTGCAAGCTTGGGCTTTGCAAATTCCGCGGCGGGATCGGCAAAATCGAGATATCCGCAATATCCGCCTTTTAGAGATCAACGGTTTAGCGGCGGCGACGGGCACGCTGAGCCTACGCAAACGCGGCAAGCGCAGCACTTTGCAGCTTACGGTGATCCGCTTTCATGATGGTATAATCCGCTTCGCTGGCACCGTGCAGCGGGGGGATGACGCGGCAGCGGATTTGCAGTGGCAAACCGTGCAAAGCTTTAGCGGGCTAAGCGAAGAGGGCGCGGCGGAATACCCGCAGCCTTATCTTTTGCTGCATCAAGTGGCAGCGGGGGAAACCGTTGAGATGCTCTCTTGGCAGGTGATGATGCGCGGGTTTTCGGAAGCCGATATCAGAGTGCTGAATAGCCTCGCGCCTGAGGATGAATTCTCGGTTGGGCAGTGGATAAAAATTATTTCTTTCTGATCTCTTCATCAAAATATGCAAGAGAACGAAAGCTGGGCGTTGTAAAAGGGCGCTCAACCCCCTAAGTTAGGCGTCACTAACTTAGGGTTGCCGCATTTTGCAAGGGATTTTGCCATGAAACCGATCGTGAAGCTCATACTCATCACTGTGCCTGTTGTGGTGGCAGGGGCCTTTGTGCTGGGCAATATCGTGGCCAATAAAGCCCCGCCAGCACGGGTGGAGCTGACCGAGCGCACCACAGCGGTACGGGTGATTGAGGCACAGGAAATGGCGCTTCGGCCAAGCCTTACGGGCTTTGGCTTGGTGGCTCCGAGCCGCACTTATGAGGCCATTGCCCAAGTTGGCGGCACCGCTAATTACGTAAACCCCGCCCTGCGCAAAGGCGAGATTATGCCCGAGGGCGCGCTTTTGCTGCGGCTCTCGCCAGAGGATTTTAACCTCGCGATTGCCCAAGCCCGCGCTAATATTCGCGCCGCTGAAGCCAAGCTGGCCGAGCTGACGATCTCGGAAGAAAACCAACGCGCGGCCTTGGCGATCGAGGAGGACGCACTGGCCTTAAAAGCCACTGATCTGGCGCGCTCTGAATCGCTTTTTGCCAGTCAGACCATCTCCCAATCGGTGCTCGATGGCGCGCGCACGGCGCATCTTGCACAAAGCCAAAAGGTGCAGGGCATTCGCAGTGGCTTGGCCCTGCTCCCCACCCAACGCGCGGCGCAAAGCGAGCAAATCGCAGTGTATCAGGCCAGCCTTGCGAGTGCCGAGCTTAACCTTGCCCGCAGCGAAATCTCCCTGCCCTTTGCGGCGCGGGTGGCCTTGGCAACAGTAGAGCAAGGGCAATTTGTAAAAGCGGGGCAAACCATTGCCAGCTTTGACGGCATTGAATCCGCCGATGTGGAGGCGCAAGTTTCTGTGGCCGATCTAAGCCGCCTGCTCGGCGATGCCCGCGCCCAAGCCGGGCTGCTGGCCTTTGACCCCGAGAGCATGTCTAGCGTGCTCAAAGAGCTGGGAATAGAGGCCACGGTCCGCCTGCAACTTGGCGACCAAGTGGCAGAATGGCCAGCAACGCTGGATAGGATCAGCAATGTGATTGACCCGAAATCAGGCACACTCGGCGTGATTGTGCGGGTAGAAAACGCCTATGGCGGCCAAGGGCGGCCACCGCTAACCAAGGGTATGTTTGTTGAGGTGGAGCTGACAGCA
>JAJRRX010000226.1 GCA_024279075.1 Alphaproteobacteria bacterium
CGCTTTCTTAAGAAAACCCATAGTCTCACCTCGTTAAAGCGGCCAAAAAACCAAAATCGCGGGGATGCTGACGGTTACGACAATGATCTCCAGCGGTAGCCCCATGCGCCAATAATCCCCAAAGCTATAGCCACCGGGGCCTAAGATCAACGTATTGTTCTTATGGCCAATTGGCGTCAGGAAGGCGCAGCTGGCGGCTACAGCAACGGCCATGAGGAAAGGGTCTGGGTTTACCTCTAGCGCTGTGGCCATCTGGATGGCAATGGGGGCGGCGACGATGGTGGTGGCGGTATTATTGAGCACATCTGAGAGGGACATGGTGACAATCATCAGGATCGTCAGGATCGCCCATGGTGCCATGCCTGCGGTCAGATCTAACAGCCAGCCAGCAATAAGCTCGGTGCCACCTGAGGTTTCCAGCGCCGCGCCAAGCGGGATCATCGAGCCAAGAAGCACCACAACCGGCCAGCTAATATGGGTATAAATCTCGGCTAGCGGCAAGATTTTGAACAGCACAAAGCCAACGACCACAAGCCCGAGCGCTACGGGCAGGTAAACCCAGCCAAAACTGGCTGCGGCCACGGCGGCGGCAAACATGCCAATCGCCAGCCAAACCTTTTTCTCTTCTGTCACTGCCAACCCGCGCTCTGCCAGTGGCAGACAGCCGAGCCAGTCGATGACCTCATTGCTCTGGTCGCTCGGCACCAACAGTAGCAATATATCGCCCGCAGCCACCTCGGTTTTGCGAATATGGCTCTTGATTTTATGCCCTTGCCGCGCGATGCCCATCAGCACCGTGCGCCTACGCCACCCCAGCCCAATCGCCATCGCGGTTTTGCCATTAATCCGTGACTCTTCAGTGACCACAACTTCAATCACGCTCAGTCCGTCGCCATCAGCACGCAAAGCTTCCTGCCGCTTGGCATCGGCGAAATCAAGCGAAAGGGCTGCGCGAAATTCGTCGAGCGCATCGGGCGCGGCCTCCAGCACCAGCGCGTCGCCTGCCGCCAGTTTGGTAGACCCCGCCGTGCCATAGCGGCGCTTACCGCCGCGCACGAGGCCCAGAATGGCAACATCGTTTTTATCTGCAGTCTCGTAAAGCTCCGATAGCCGCTGGCCGATGAGTTTGGACTCGTTTGGCACCGTCAGCTCGGCGATATACTGAGCGATATCGGCCATCGGGTCACTGGCGGCATCCCCCTTTGGCTGCGGGATTAGCCGCCAGCCGATTAGGGCCACAAAAAGCAAGCCCGCAATAGCGGCCACCCCGCCGACAGGGGCAAAATCAAACATCGCAAAAGGCTCGCCAAGGCTGTCCTCGCGAATGGTGGCGATAATGATGTTGGGGGGGGTGCCGATAAGGGTGATCATCCCACCAAGGATGGTGGCAAAGCTGAGCGGCATAAGGGAAAGCCCCGGCGCACGCTTGGCTTTGCGGGCGGTTTGGATATCCACCGGCATTAGGAGCGCCAGCGCCGCGACGTTGTTCATGAAGCCAGAAAGCACGCCACCTATGGCCCCCATCAGGGCGATGTGCGCACCGAGCGAGCGCGAGGCATCCACCAAGGTGCGGGTGATGAGGAAGACGGCACCCGAGCGCACAAGGCCTGCGGATACCACCAGCACAAGCGCAACCACAAGCGTGGCAGGGTGGCCAAAGCCGTCAAAGGCGTGCTTGGTGTCGATCACACCAAAAACAACGCCGAGCAGGAGCGCGGTAAACGCTACAAGATCATAGCGAAACTTGCCCCAAAGCAGGAAGACAAACACGCCGCCAAAAAGGGAAAACAGGATGATTTGATCA
>JAJRRX010000227.1 GCA_024279075.1 Alphaproteobacteria bacterium
CAAGCTGGCTGACGCGCATGAGATGATCCTGAAATTGCCCGATGGTTATGACACTCGCATCAATGGGGGCGCGCGGCTGTCGGGCGGGCAAAAGCAGCGCATCGGGCTGGCAAGGGCGCTTTATAATGACCCTGTGCTGCTGGTGCTGGATGAGCCAAATTCCAACCTTGACGCTCATGGCGGCATGGCGCTGGATAAGGCGATTGAAAGCTTTAAAGCCAAAGGCGGCGTGGTGGTGATTATGGCGCACCGGCCCTCGGGTATCGCGGCGTGTGATCTGGCCTTGGTGCTCTCGGACGGGGTGGTGGCCAAATTTGGCCCGCGCGATGAGGTGATCAAAGCGATGACCCAGAATTTCCAAAAAACTGCGGGCGAGATGGCCCCGAAGAGGCCCTCATGAGTGCGCGCAAAAAATGGAGCACCACGGGCTTTGTGATGCTGGGCATGGTGGCGCTATTTGGGTTGCTCGGCGGGGTGGCCTATTGGTCGGTCAGCTCAGAAATTGCGGGAGCGATTGTGACCTCTGGGCAGGTGGAGCTGGAAAGCAACCGGCAGATCGTGCAGCACCCGCAAGGCGGGGTTGTTGGCGAGATTTTGGTGGCAAATGGAGACCATGTTGAGGCGGGCGAAACCTTGCTGCGCTTTGATGCCGTGCTGACGGAATCCGAATTGGCGATCACGGAAGGCCAGCTTTACGAGCTGCTCGGGCAAAAAAGCCGCCTGTTGGCAGAGCGCGACGGGGCCGATGAAATTACCTTTGAGCCCGAACTTATAGACGCCGCACAAACCCTGCCGAAAGTGGCCGAGCTGATGCTGGGGCAAAGCGCACTTTTTGCCGCTCGCCGCGCCTCGCTTGGGGAAGAGTTATCGCAATGGAACGAGCGCGGTAAGCAGATCAATAACCAGATTGAGGGCGCACAAGCGCAACTGGCAGCGCTGGAATCGCAGATCGAGTTGCTGGCGCAAGAGCTGGCAGATCAGCAATCCTTGTTAGAGAGCGGTCTCACGCAGGCGAGCCGTGTTTCGGCGTTAAGGCGCGAGTCCGCCAGCCTTGATGGCCGATTGGGGGCGCTAAATGCTGAAATTGCGCAATCTCGCGGGCGGGTGGCCGAGGTCGAGATTGAGCGTTTGAAGCTGGCCACAAGCCTGCGGGAAAAGGCGATTACGGCCCTGCGGGAGCAACAATCCCGCGAGATTGAAATGCGGCAAAAGCGGATTTCATTGCTGGAAGTGCTGGACAGGCTGACCCTGCGCGCCCCGCGTGCTGGGGTGGTTTATGGCCTTGTTGTGCACACAACGCGGGCGGTGGTGCAACCTGCCGAGCCGATCCTGTATATTATCCCGCAGGACGAACCCCTGATCATCCGCACCCAGATCCCGACCCAACATATTGACCAAATTCGCCTTGGGCAGCCAGCCACCTTGCGGTTTAGCACCTTTGACCAACGCACCACGCCTGAAGTATTTGCGACTGTCGCCAATATCTCACCTGATGTATTTACAGATGAGCGCACAGGGGCGAGTTATTACACAGCCGAATTGCGGCCCGACAAAGGCGAGCTGGACAAGTTGGAAGGCTTGGAGGTTTTGCCGGGCATGCCAGTGGAAGCGTTTATAAAAACCGATGACCGTACCCCGCTCAGCTACCTGATTAAGCCGCTGGCAAATTACTTTAATCGAGCTTTTCGAGAGGAATGACCGGCCCAACGCGCTGCCCTCAACCGTTCGCGCGTGTGGCTAGTATTGCCAGGGGCGTTGCCCCTCGCTTCGCTCACCCCAGAGTATTTGTGAAAAGAAGAAGTTGATTCCATTTTTCTCTAACGGCTCCTCTAAGCTCGCCACAAGCGCCATTGTTGCTGCGCGGTGCGCAGGCCGCCTTGTGAAGTAGACCATTGTTTGACGCGCCGCACCGAGCGTAGCGAGGCCACGCCCAACGGGAAGACACGTTTTGCGAAGCAAAATGGCGTCTGACGGGCGGGAGCGTTTGCTTAGCCTTTTGGCTCTGCCCGCATTTTGCGCTCTAGCTTGCGCAAGCCAAGTGAGAGGGTGACGGTCATC
>JAJRRX010000228.1 GCA_024279075.1 Alphaproteobacteria bacterium
GATACAATTTTGTCTGTTAGGTGGTTCTTAACCGAAGCAACGCAAGAGTGGGAACTGAACATGTAGTTTAGTATTGAAAAGGATTTTCGATGACCCTCTCCAGCTCTATGAATGCCGGCGTTTCTGGCCTGAATGTGAATGCCAGTAAATTGGCCACCATTTCGGACAATATCGCCAACTCCAAAACGTTTGGCTATAAACGTGTGGACGCAGATTTTACCGCGATGACGCTGTCTGGCCGCGCTGGTGGCTATATTGCCGGGGGTGTGCGGGTGGCGTCTTTTCGCAATATCGCTACGCAAGGCTCACTTATTACCACCGCAAATTCAATGGATATTGCCATTGGCGGGCGCGGCTTTTTGCCGGTTACGCCCAGTTCCTCTTTAGCAGATAGCTCCACGGCTTTGCCGCTGCGCTTGGCCACAACTGGCTCTTTCCGGCCCGATGCCGAGGGCATTCTAACCAGCAATAGCGGGCTGGTGCTCATGGGGTGGCCTGCCGACCCTGATGGCACGTTTCCGCCTTTCCCGCGCGATAGCGCCGCCGGATTAGAACCTGTAAATATTTCGCACAACCAGTTTGCAGCCAACCCGACAACCGAGATTCAGCTCGGGATTAACCTGCCGGCAACGGCCACCCAAGCGGGCGGCACGGGGGACCCGTTTGACCTGTCGCTGGAATATTTTGACAATCTTGGGACTACCCAAACCATGACCGCCACCTTCACACCGCAAGTGCCAGCGCTGGGGCAATCCAACCTGTGGACGATGGAAATAACGGATCTTGCAACAGGGGCGGCTCCGATTGCCGAATTTACCGTACAGTTTGATGCGACCACGGCCACTGGCGGCTCAATGCTCAGCGTCACGCCAGTTTTTGGTGGGGCCTATAATGCGGCTACGGGCGACCTAAGCGTCACGTTTGATCGTGGTCCGGTGAATATTAACATCGGCACCATCGGCTCCAATAACCGCATGACCCAGCTCTCCAGCAGTTTTGCCCCGATTAACCTTGCCAAAAACGGCGCGCCAACGGGCAATGTGATTGGCATGGAAATTGATAAAAACGGTATTGTTTCGGCCAATTATGACACCGGCTTTAGCAAAGAGATTTTCCGTGTCCCGCTGATTGATGTGCCCAATGGCAACGCGCTGGAGGCCCTGCCAAACCAGACCTACGCCGTGACCCGTGATAGCGGCGATATGTTCCTCTGGGATGCCGGCTCTGGCCCCACCGGAGAGACCATTGGCTATGCGCGTGAAGAAAGCACCACCGATATTGCGGGCGAGCTGACCGCGCTGATCCAGACCCAACGCGCTTACTCTTCCAATGCCAAAATCATCCAGACCGTGGATGAAATGTTGCAAGAAACCACCAATATCAAACGCTAGAGAGATAGGAGTTAAGGCATGAGTATTTCAGCTGCAATATCAAACGCTTATTCGGGGCTAACGTCCGTTTCGCGCATGGCGGAAACCGTGTCTAACAACATTTCAAACGCCATGAACGAAAACTATGCCCGCCGCGCGGTGAACACAGATCAGCGGGTTGTGAGCGGCGTGGGCATGGGGGTAAGTGTCACCTCGATTGACCGCGCGATGGATCTGTTGGCAACCTCTTCCCGCCGGTCGCGCGGGGCCTCCTATGGCAATGCCAACACGCTGAGCAATGCCACCAGCCGCATGGCAGCAACGCTTGGCGTGCCCGGTGATGCAGGCGCGCTTGGCTCGCGGATGCTGAGCTTTGAAAACGCCTTGCGCACTGCGGCAGATAACCCCGCCTCGGCCCCAGCGCGCGAGCAAATGCTGGCGGAGGCGAATAACCTGACTGCGAGCCTAAAAAGCATTTCCACCCAAACCATGGCGGTGCGGATGGAGGCAGATGCCCAAATTGCAACCCAAGTCCGCACCGTAAATGTGGCACTTAAAAAGATTGAAGCGGTAAACACCGAGATCAGGCTACGGCAAGGTAGCGGCAACACCGCTGCGCTGGAAGACGTGCGCAAAAAACTGATTGATGAAGTGTCGAGTATCATTCCGATTAAGCAAATATCGCGTGAAGGCGGCGTGATTGCGCTGTATTCCGAAGGCGGCGCGGCGCTGATAGATGGCCAAGCCAACGAGCTTGGTTTTACTGCCACGCCGACAATTACGCCTGATATGACGCTGGCTTCGGCTTCGCTTTCCGGCCTTACGCTCAATGGCCGCCCGATGACCATCGGCACCGGCACAGGCCAGCTTGAAGGCGGCACTTTAGCGGCAGCCTTTAACGTGCGCGATGTGCTCACTCCCGAGTTTAACGCCCGCATAGATGCCGTGGCGCGAGATCTCGTCGAGCGCTTCCAAAGCCCGAGCACTGACCCAAGCTTGGCTCCCGGCGATGCGGGCCTGTTCACAGATAACGGCGCGGCCTTTAACCCTGTTAACGAGCTGGCGCTGGCCCAACGGTTGGAAATTAACGCAGCGGTTGACCCCGCTCAAGGCGGCGACCTCTGGCGCCTGCGCGATGGCATCAATGCTGTGGTGCAAGGCCCAGCGGGCGATGATACCCAGCTGCGCCGGATGATCGATGCGATGGATGCTCAACGCACCCCAAGCGGGGCCACCGGCCTGATTAGCCTCGTGAGCGCCACCGAATTGGCCGAAGGCATTACCGCTTTGGTGGCCGCGCAAGCCGCGCGAGCGGAAGACACAACCGCCTATAACGCCGGCCAATTTGACATTTTGCGTGAAAGCGAGCTTGGCATAACTGGCGTCGATACCGATTATGAAATGCAACAGCTGATTATGATCGAGCAAGCTTACGCCGCCAATGCGCGGGTGATTTCAACCGCAGACCAGCTCATGCAAACCTTGTTGGAGATCTAGATGTATACCGGCGTTTCAAACCTCGCGACCAACATGCAAATGGCCCGCGCCAATGGCCAAACAAGGCTGGCGCTTAATACTGCAGGCCAAGAAGTGGCCTCTGGCCGCAAGTCTGACCTCGTAAAAGCCACAGGCGGCGATTATGGGCCTTTGTTTGCCATCGAGCGCAGCCTCACACAGCTTGATATACGGGCGCAAACCATCAAAAATGCCTCGGCCAAGGCGGCAGCTAGCCAGTTGAATATGGAGAATATCCAGAATACGCTGGCGCAATATGGTACTGATCTATTGGGCGCGGTCGGCATTGATAGCCAACCACAAGCCTTCGGTATCGCCAATTCAGCCCGCGGCGCGCTGGATAGGATGGTCTCGGCGCTTAACACCCAATATGGCGGGCAATCCCTGTTTGCGGGCGCGGGCGTTGATGGCCCAGCGGTGGTAGACGCCGCAACTATGTATGCCGATATTACAGCCCTCACGCTGGCCGCGCCTGATTCCGTAACCGCGATTGCCGCGATTGATGATTACTTCTTCAACCCCGCTGGCGGTTTTGCAACAAGCGGCTTTACCGGCTCCACACTGGACGCCCCCGGAGCCGAGCTGGCTGACGGCGAAGTGGTGAAATATTCTCTACGCGGTGACGACCTATCCATCCGCCAAGCCTTGCGTAATGTAGCGATGGCGGCAGTGGCAGCCAATGGCGACCACGGCGGTAGTAATTTTGACGGCATGAACATGCTGCGTGAAGCGGCACTCGGTGCGATTTCCACCCAAGATGGCCTGACTGGCCTGCGCGAAGGCCTTGGCCATGTGGAAGAGCAGATCGACACCGCAGCGGCGCGCAATTCGGTGGAAAGCACCACCTTCGAGATTAATCGTAATGCAATTTTGGCGGCGGACCCATATGAGGCCGCCACCCGTTTCCAAGCCCTTGAGGGGCAAATGGAGGCCATCTATCTGATGACCTCACGGCTATCAAATATGAGGCTGCAAAACTATCTGAGGTGAAACCTTGATTAAAACTTTAAGC
>JAJRRX010000229.1 GCA_024279075.1 Alphaproteobacteria bacterium
CCACGTCGGAGCGCCGCGAGGGTCGAGCAAAGCGAGACTACCTTTTCTAGGTCATTTGGCTTTTCTAGGTCATTTGGCTTTTCTAGGTCATTTGGGCCAGTTAAGCGACTTTTCCATCATCCCGCATAACCGCAGCTTTACTGCGCAACACAGCCATGATCTGGGCGCGCGCGTTTGAGTCAGAATAATGGAAAGGGATTTCCAGATACCAAACACCGGCCTTGCGTAAAATCTCGATGACAACGGTCCGCGTGATGTTTTCTCGCCGCTTCAAAGGCACCTCGCCCATATGATCTATCGCCATCACCAAGCGGCCAAAACGGTCAACCACAGCGAATTTCAAGGTGATGCCTGCCATGGATAACCGCGTGGCTTGGCTCCGTGCGCGGTGCTCATCCAGATCAACCAGTTTTTCCAAGCTTGCATTCAGCAACACCCGGAAACCGCCATTAATATCCTTAACCACATCTTCGATCAGCCCTAGAACGCCCACATCATTGCCGGTTAAAACAGGCGCCGTATGAAATTCTGAGTTCTTGATCGCCCCAAGTTCATGCGCGTGAGGCAACAGCTTTGACACTTCGTAATTTTCTTCACGCTCTACGAGTTCTTCTAGTCGGCGGGCAAAATCGTCTTCCTTGGGGGCCGCACCACGATCACCAAATTGCACCGGTGCCACCACGCCTTGTTGATAACTGTGAAAAGCCGAATTTCCGCGCAGCCGCCAGTAGCCTTTCACCAAGAAAAACCCTGCAAAAATGAGCAACACCGCCGCCGTAGCAAAAGCAAAAATCTGCGGCACACTTCCGAACATACCGGTAATGCTATTTGTGATACTGTCGTCCAAAATCACCCCTCCGATATCAGATTATTTGGCTTCAGGTGAGAAATGCGGCATCATTGCATCCATCGGATCCGCAGCCTCATCATCAACATAGGGTGCGATCACCACATGCTGATAAGATTTAGAGCTTGCGTCTTTTCTTGAATTCGAGAATTTCATTCGCGCAATATGCGTGCCGATAATGCCGCACACGCCAATGCCCGCGATAATATAAACACCGGTATTGCCGCTAAACAAAGCTTCCAAACGAGAGAAAATTGTCGTGTAATCCATATCTACACCTCACTTACTTGTTAAAACGCTCCAAAGAAGTAACTCACAAAACAACTCTTGGTTCAGTTTAGACCAAATAGGTGTTAATTCAAAGTAAATTTTATTGGTATTATTAACAAAATAGAGACCGCTGTCATTCATAAGACAAGCGCAACAACATTCCTAGGTTGAATATTCAATAAATTCCACAACATGCATATTTTCTTTAAACAAAAATAATTTTGCGAAAAAAGAGGCCTCCGGAAAACCGAAGGCCTCAATTTAATGTGCAAAGGCCTATTCCGCCAATGTCAGCGCTACAAAACGGCCCGAGCCACCCGAGCGCACCAACAGCAGAATCGAGCGCCTTCCAGCATCCCGCGCCGCTTCAATCCGGTCGACCACATCTTTTGGAACGTGCACAGGGTTTTGCGAAACTTCAACGATCACATCGCCTGGCCGCAAGCCCTTTTCAGCCGCTTGAGAGCTTTCCTCAACCTCCAGAACAACCACACCATCGGTATCTGAGTTGATCATAAAGCGCTCACGATATTCTGTTGTCATTTGCCCCAAGAGCAGCCCTTGGATCGAAAATTGCGGTGCTTCCGCTGGCTCCAAGGTCGAGCCGCCTTCAGCCGAGGCCAGCACGGCCTCTTCCAAACGGCCAAGCGTAACCAGCAAGGTTTCTGTGCCACCATCGCGGAACACAACCACGCGCACGCTAGCCCCAACAGGTGCTTTGGCCACCAGCCGCACCAGCTCTCGGGTGCTATCCACTTCTTCGCCATCAAAGCGCAAGATCACATCCCCCGCTTCAATGCCACCATCAGCGGCAGGGCCGTCAGGCACATCTGTCACCAGCGCACCGGCCACTTGCTCAAGGCCAATGGCATCAGCGATATCCTGGGTTACGGTCTGAATGCGCACCCCAAGCCAGCCACGGCGAGTTTCGCCATATTGCTCCAGTTGGTCCGTTACGCCCGACACCACGTTAGACGCCATCGAAAAGCCAATACCGATAGAGCCACCGCTGGGCGATAGAATGGCGGTATTCACCCCCACAACTTCACCCTTCATATTAAACAGCGGCCCACCAGAGTTACCCCGGTTGATCGCGGCATCGGTCTGGATGAAATCATCGTAAGAGCCGGAAAGCTCGCGTCCACGGGCGGAAACGATGCCGGCAGACACCGAAAAGCCTTGCCCAAGCGGGTTACCAATGGCCAACACCCAATCGCCAACGCGCATGTCGTCAGAATTGCCAAAATTAACAAAAGGCAATGGGGCGTCCGCTTCAATTTTGAGCAGTGCAATATCGGTGCGCTCGTCGGTGCCGATGATCACAGCGGGGAGCTTTTCCCCGTTGCGCAGCTCGATCTCGATCTCGTCAGCATCCACAATCACGTGATTATTGGTTACGACATAGCCATCTGCCGAAATGATGAAGCCGGAGCCAAGGGCGGTGCCACGGCGCTCTGGCGCGGGGCGGTCGTCGTTATTGCGGTCTGTGAACTCTTTAAACAGGTCATCAAACGGCGATCCTTGCGGCACATCCAGCTGATCACCGGGGCGGTTGATAATGGTCGAGGTGGTGATATTCACCACCGCGGGGCTAACTTCAGCCGCAAGATCTGCAAAGCTGTTAGGCATGTTTTGCGCGCGCAGGTCTTGCACAGCGGCCAACATCATGGCCATGCTGGCGAGCATCATCAGCAATATGCGGTTGGCGCTGGCCACCGGTATTGCGCGGGTTTTAACTAGGTTCAATGCTCATTCCTCCAAATGATTAAACGGCTTAGGGCAAATCGCCCTTGTGCCTTTATAAATGCAAATATATGCGGCCAGCTTCAAGGCAGCTGGCCCTAAAAATAGTTCAACACCATGTGAACTCGGCTGATTATCGCCGCACTCGCACAATTAAAGCAACCCCTAGCGGATTGATAACCACAAAAAAAGGGCCAGTGCATGCACCAGCCCCTTTATGCGCAATGACCCTAGGCCAAGGCATATGTTGCGCGCGTTATTGGCTGCTATTTGCGCCCATTGGGTCCGTAAAGTAGTTGAAGAACGGACTGTTAGGGGAAAGCACCATGCTTGAGTTACTGCCCTGCAAAGCCTGCTCATACGCACTTAACGAGCGATAAAAGTTAAAGAACTCAGAGTCGCGGCCATAGGCTTCCGCATACACACGGTTGCTTTCGGCATCGGCTTCACCACGGATGATATCCGCATCTCGCTGGGCTTTGGACACCAGTTCAAGCGATTGCCGGTCAGCCTCGGCCCGCACCCTTTGCGCGGCCTCTTCACCACGCGCGCGCTGGTCGGCAGCTTCACGCTGGCGTTCGGCTTGCATCCGGTTAAAGGTCGAGTTCAGGTTGGCCTCTGGCAGGTCGGCGCGCTTGATGCGCACGTCAATCACCTCTAGGCCGAGGTTGCGCGATTGGGCAATCGCGCCATCTCTGATTTTGGCCATCAGCGCTCCACGGTCTGCTGAAAGGATAGCACCGCTATCCACTTCACCCAAAACCGCCCGCAACTGCGCATTTATAATAGAGACCAGTCGGCCTTCGGCTTTTGCCGTGCCACCGGTACCAACAGCTTGGCGAAACTTGCGCAGGTCCGAAATTCGGTAGCGCGCAAACGCGTCAACCACCAAGCGGCGGTCATCCGCTGGAGTAACCTCAAGCGGTTGCGTATCAAGGCTCAGTATCCGGCCATCATAGAGCACAACCTCTTGAATGAACGGGATTTTCCAGTGCAGCCCTGGCTCTTCAATCACGGCGACTACCTCACCAAACTTCAGCACCAATGCCTTTTTACGCGCATCGACCACAAAGGCAGAGGAGAGCACAAGGAACACACCGACGATAGCAACAACCGTTGCAATTACAGGAAGCTTTTTCATTGGTTTGACCCTCCGCTTGTTAACTGATTAAGCGGCAAGTATGGCACCACGCCCTGCCCGCCTGAGGCGTCATCAATGATCACTTTATCAATCTCACCCAGCACCCGCTCCATAGTTTCAAGGTAGAGCCGCTGGCGCGTAACTTCCGGCGCTTTGGCGTATTCGTCATAGACCGCAATAAAGCGGCTGGCTTCACCCTGCGCGATGTTCACCACCTGCGCGCGGTAGCCTTCGGCCTCTTGCAAGAGCTGTGCGGATTGACCACGCGCTTGCGCCAGCACCGTGTTGGAATAAGCATCGGCCCGCTTGACCGAGGTATCACGGTCCTGCTCGGCGGCCTGCACATCACGGAAATAGTCGATCACCTGTGCCGGTGGGTCGGCCTTGTCAAAGTTGAGGCGCACGATGTTGATGCCACTGTCATAGCTGTTAAGCGTGGTTTGGATCAGCTCCTCCACCTCTTGGCTAATGATCCCGCGGTCACGGTTCAAAATTGGCGCAAGGTCGGAGCGGCCCACCACTTCGCGCATGGCAGATTCAGACACGGCGCGAATGGTTTCTTGGGGGTTTTCAAGCTTGAACAGGTAGTTTTTCGGGTCATCAATGTTCCAAACCAGCTGGAAATCAATGTCGACGATGTTTTCGTCGCCCGTCAGCATCAGCCCTTCAGAGCCACGGCCCGCGCCGCCAACACCGATGTTTTCGGTGCGCTCCGAGGTCACGTCCAGCACCACGGCCTCAACCAGTGGCCAAGGGGCAAAGTTAAGCCCGGGATTGCCGATTTTAGAGAACTTCCCCAGAAAAAGCTCAACCGACTGCTCTTCCGGCTTCACAGTGTAAAACGAGTTATAGCCCCACAAGCCCACAACCGCCAAAGCAATCAGGGCAAAACCACCCTTGCCTATGCCGCCGCCATCAGCGCCATTGCCGCCGCCACCGCCGCCCATAATGCCTTTCAGCTTTTCTTGGCCTTTGCGCATCAGCTCGTCAATATCAGGCACAGGCTGCGGGCCACGGTTGGGGGGGCGCTGGCCCTTGTTTCGGTCATCTTCACCGCGGTTACCACCGCCGCCGCCC
>JAJRRX010000230.1 GCA_024279075.1 Alphaproteobacteria bacterium
CGCTGCAGGTAAAGCTCTGCGCCCGCAGCGATCTCAAAACCCTCGGGCACCGATACCATTTTGGCAATGCCATCCTCAATGATATTGGTGTGTAGGCCCGCACGCTTGGCCGCAGTGGTTTCAGCTGCGATAAGGCGGTCAACCTCAGGGCCGGTATTATGCACCACCAAGAACACAGCACCCGAGCGGGCGGCAGGAGAGGCAGAGCGGGCATAAGCATGCTCGATGACGATCTCGGCCAAAGCAGGCAGGGCAGATAGGCTGAGCGCAGCGCCCAGCAGAATAGATTTCAGTTTCATAGTAAACTCCATTAGATAAAGGTTTGTGATTTCAAACCCTTACCGGTGGTCCCCTCGGCCAAATGGAGAAGATCGCATCGCCTGAATTGAGCGCGAGTTCAAACCCGAGCCACGCTGCCAGATCCGCAGCACTGCTATGCGCCACATGTGGCGGGGCGTCTTGCAACACCCCCACGGCAATGCAGCAACTTGAGCAATCGTGCAGTTTGGGCAGCTTTTCGCCATTTGCGCCGAGGGTTACACTACTATAGCCCAGCTCGGCGCAAATCTCGATGCTTTGTGCCCCCGCCATCATCGCCCGTGCGTAAGCATTGGCCACACCTGAAAACAGGAAAACCAACGCAAAGCTAAGGGTAATATAGCGGCGGATCAGACTCATAGGCTCAATATAAGTGACCAACCTAAAACTTGAAAGTGACAAAAGGAAACAGCCCGCAGGTTTTCGCCACCACAAGCGCAAAGGTTGCAGCGCGGCGCGGGTGTGGCCTTGCCGCAAACACAAGAGTAAACGCGCCGCCACCGCACCGAAGGCGCGGCACGGTCCGGCGTGTAGCGGCGGAGATTGGAAGGTGAGGGCCAAAGCAGGCGGCCGTGAAACCGCGCCTGCCCCAGAACGATCTGTGTAATGTTGTTTGCTATAGAGCAGAAGAAGATCCATGTATATATTCTTCTTAAACCTATGATTATACGCCGCAATAACGACAGCGCCCACATTTATCCCCTAGGGGAATAAATACCTGAAGCACAAATTTTGTCCTGTCTTCTAGCAAACCCGTAAACGGCGCATGAAAGCGCAACCGAGTGCTGACACAATTAAACATCCCAGCTCTGGTCGCCGCCGCCATTGGTTCTTCCGGTGCTAACGCACCAGAACCGCGCCTCGCTGCGCTCGGTGGCACCGCGTCAAATGCTTGTTTGCTTGGCAATGCTCCACCCGCGGTGCACGGCTAACTTTGCGCTTAAAGAGGCGCATTCCACCAACAATAATAACGCAGCAAAAAATGAAACAGCCCCGCAGATTTCTCTACGAGGCTGATATCATTAAATCAAAGTAGCTTAGGCGGAGGCCTGTGCCTTTTTGATATCTTTTTTCACTTTCAACGCAGCGGGCGAAAGCTCGGCATCTTTTGATTTGGCCATAAACGCATCCAGCCCACCACGGTGGTCAACGGTGCGCAATGCCGCCGCGGAAATGCGGAACTTGAACGAGCGGCCCAGCGTATCAGACGCAAGGGTAACATCATTCAGGTTTGGCCGGAAAACACGGCGGGTGCGGTTTTTGGCGTGGCTAACATTGTTGCCAGTTAGCACGGCTTTACCAGTAAGTTCGCAACGACGAGACATCGGTGTCTCCTTGAGTTAGGGTTTACGAGAGGGTGCA
>JAJRRX010000231.1 GCA_024279075.1 Alphaproteobacteria bacterium
CCTCGCCAAAATCATCGCCCGCCCTGCTGTTTTGTTTGAAGATATGCGCAGCCCCCCAGCCCGCGCCGGCATTGCCGCAATGGCAATGTCGATGATGCTGCTGGCTTTGGCACTCCTCCCCTTCAACGTATATGTGCCACAAGTATGGTGGACCGGCGTCGTGCTGCAAATCGCTGCTTCCGCGATCGTTTTGCGCGCTATTTGGCAAGACCCGCCTGAAAAACGGCATTTTTCCACCTTCCAATACCTTACTTTTGTTGGCCCTGTCATTGGCCCGTTTACCGGCGTGCCGCTTGGGTATATTTGGCAAAGCTATTGGCTCATCATGGCCTCGCTTGTGGCCTATGTGGTCGTAACCATTGGCATTTTTGTTACCCTAAAGCGAGATCCCATTCCTAAACACCTTCGTCCCTCAATAACCATTTTTCTCGCGCCCCTTTGCCTGTTTGCCCTCGGGTTTGATGCCCTCGGCTATCATCAGCTGTTTGTGTATTTCTATTGGGCCAGCAATGTAGTTGCCGTAGGGTTGCTGGTGCTAACCCCGTGGATGATGCGCGGCGGCTATACCCCTGTTTGGGCGTCATTCACCTTTCCGGTAGCCGCCTATTTGAATGTGCAAATCGTGGGCATGGCCAATGGCCACGGCACCTTCGCCATGGTCGGCACCTATGCGGCCATGGCCATTGGCACACCGATGATATTTTATATGGTTTACCGCACGGTTATGGAGTGGGTCACAGGAGATCTTGCAAAAAAATCCCGCGCCGCAACAGCGTAATTGGCCCCGCCCCGCTAATTGGCGGGGCGTTGTAGCGCCACACTTACAGGCACCAGCTCTAGCTGCTCGGCCCGCGCAGAGTTAAGCCAGCGTAAAATACCGCTGACGGTCGCCTCGTTGGTTTTGGCAAAAACGATGGCACGATCATTGGTGCCAGCAACAAATGCCGCCTGATTGAGCGCTTGAATGATCAGCTCTTCATCGGTGAAATCATCAGTGATCTGCAAAGCGCTACCAAAAATCACACCGGCTTCATCTGCCTGTGCGCGCGCAATCAACTCGCCATTGCGAGAAAACGAAATCAAGCCAAGGCCAGAAGGGCCCGTAGTTTCAAGGATAACCTGCATCGAGGCCCGATCCAGCATCAGGGGCGCTATATCTGCATCAAGCAGCGCCACCGCAACTGGCACGTTTTTCATAAACTGCAAAATGTTATCAGCAGATATATTATTAAGGTTAGTGCCGCGCGGGATCATCGCCACCACCTCATACCCGCTTTCACGAATTACTTGCGCCGAGGCGCTGGAATCCGTGCCTGCGGGTAGGGCAAAGCTAAAGGGTTTGCCGGTTTCAACCAACGGCTGGAGAGAGGTTTCTCCGGTGTCTTCCAGCACAATCGCCATCAGGGGTTTAGACGTATCGCCCGAAAAGGCTGCGGCAAACACCTCCAATGCAGGGCCAGAATCAGAGATCGCAAGCTCGCCAGGGGCGCCAACAACAGGGGCGTTTGAGGTTCCTTCAACCGGTGTGGTTGGTGCCGATGTTTCAACACTAGGCGCCGCGGTTTCCGGCGCGCCATTTCCGATATCGGGTACCGAGGCCGGCGCGGTTTCAACTGAGGGCTCAGATACAGCTTCGTTACTTGCCATTTGGGTATTAGCACCGCTGGTCGGGCTGGTATCCCCCGCCCCGCCGACACTGGTATTGTTGTTTTCGCCAACATCGGGCTGTGCCATTTGCGGTGCCGCCATTTCGGGAGCCACTGGCCCCGCCCCGATATCCGGCGTAGAGGTTTCCGCGCTTGCGGTTTCCATAACCTCTGGCGCGCCGCTTTCGGGCGCTGTCATGGCACTGGCTGGCGGTGCCATAGTGATTTCAACTGGAAATAAATAACTTAATACTAAGAACAACGCGGTGCTGGCAATTAGCCCGTAGAACATTCCTACGAAAAAACCGCCGCCTCGAGTGCTAGACGTCGACATAGATATTCCTTTTTATTCGGGAGTTCCCCTTCTCCCTTGATCCTGTTAATACTCTAGCTTTAAGTTAGGGCCGCTGGAAGCCCCCTAAAAGTAAAATATTCGAGAAAGATGCCCAATGTTGCTGCTGATAGATAATTACGACAGTTTTACCTATAATCTCGTGCATTATTTGGGCGAGCTCGGCGAAAATGTGCTGGTGAAGCGCAATGACGAACTAAGCGTAGGGGCAGCAATGGGGTTAAACCCTTCAGCGATTCTCCTTTCCCCCGGGCCATGTGACCCTGACCAAGCGGGTATTTGCCTTGGGCTGATCGAGGCCGCCGCCAAGGTGCGGACTCCGCTTATGGGGGTGTGCCTTGGGCATCAGAGCATCGGGCAGGTGTTCGGTGGCAAGGTGGTGCGGGCTGACCAGATTATGCATGGCAAGGTAGATGATATCAGCCATGCGGGCAAAGGCGTTTTTGCGAGCCTGCCCAGCCCCTTTAAAGCCACGCGTTATCACTCCCTCACCATCGCACCCGAGGGCCTGCCAGATTGTTTGGAGGTCACCGCCACAGTTTCAGACGGCACTATTATGGGCCTGCAACACCGCGAGTTGCCCATCCACGGGGTGCAATTCCACCCTGAAAGCATTGCCACCGAGCATGGCCACACCATGCTTCGTAATTTTCTTCAAACCACCAAGGAGCCAGCATGAGCGACCTGCTAAAACCGATTATCGCCAAAGCCATTGATGGCCCGCTCACGCGAACAGATGCCCAAACCGCGTTTGACATTATTATGGACGGCAGTGCGACCCCCTCGCAAATTGCCGGTTTTCTCATGATCCTGCGCACCCGCTCCGAAGGGCCGGTTGAAATTACCGCGGCGGCGCGGGCCATGCGCGCCCGCTGCAAGCCGGTTTCGGCGCCTGCGGGCGCGATGGATATTGTAGGCACGGGTGGCACCGGTAAGGCGACGCTGAATATCTCCACCGCCACCGCCTTTACGGTGGCAGGCGCGGGCGTGCCTGTGGCCAAGCACGGCAATAAAAACATCTCGTCGCTGTCTGGCGCGGCGGATGCCCTTGGCCAGATGGGCGTGAATGTGATGGTCGAGCCAGAGGTGGTGGAGCGCGGCTTGGCGGAGGCCAATATCGGCTTTATGATGGCCCCGATGCACCACCCCGCCATGCGCCACGTGATGCCCGCGCGCCTCGAGCTTGGCACACGCACGATCTTCAACATCCTTGGGCCACTGACCAATCCGGCAGGCGTAAAGCGCCAGCTTACGGGGGTATTCACGCCACATTTGCTGGTGCATATGGCTGAAACCTTGCAAGACCTTGGCTCGGAGCGGGCATGGTTGGTGCATGGCTCGGATGGCACGGACGAGATCACGATTTGCGGGCCAACGGCGGTGGCCAAGCTAGAGAATGGCGTGATTTTGCAAGGGGAAATCCACCCTGAAGACGCGGGGCTGCCGATTTATAAATTCGCTGATATCACGGGGGGCACGCCGAAATTTAACGGCAAGGCTTTGCGGGCGGTGCTAAGCGGCGAAAAGGGCGCTTACCGCGATGCGGTGCTGCTGAATGCAGCGGCGGCCTTGGTGATTGCAGAGAAGGTCGACAGCCTGACGGCGGGCGTGGAAATTGCGGCAGAAAGCATCGACTCCGGCAAGGCGATGCGCGCGGTGGAGGCCTTGGCCAAGGTCACATCTGCCGCATGAAGCCGATTTACGGGATATTCCTGCGCGCGGGCGGCTGGATTGCGATCCTTTTTGTCTGGCTCGGGCTGATCATTACGGCCTCTGGCATTTTGACTCTGCAAAACGCCGCGCAGCTTGCGGTGGAAGGCGCGGAAACCACAGCGCAGATCACCAAGAGATCGGCCCATAGTGGCGGCAAGACCACGATGCGCGATAACGGCCCAACGGGGACTGACTATTTTGTGGAATATCTGCTGAATACGCCAAACGGGCCGCTTGCGGGCAAGGCCAAGGTGAACCGCGCATACTATTATTCGGTCAGTGAAGGCGGCATGGTTTCTCTGCGTTACCTGCCGCAAACGCCTGAAATACATGAGCTTTATCCGGATTTTCTGAAGCGCTCCGGACAAGCGACAACGGTGGTGGGCGCAGCGTTTACGGGGCTTGGCATCCTGATTACGCTCGGCTTTGGCTTTATCGCGCGGCGCGGGGCGCGGGTCTTGCAAAGCGGGGCGAGCGTGCAGGCCACAGTGCTTGCGAAAACCAGAAGGGTGCTGGTCACGCGGCTCAGGTTTGGCTTTAAGCTGCCCGATGGCAGGGTGGAAACCGGCAAAAGTTTTTGGCGCTTTGAGCGGGCGCATCGGGGGATAAAGCCACGGGATTTGGTTGAGGTCAAATACGATAGCGCGGCGCCCCGCACTTCGTTTTGGCAAGGAGACCTGACGCGGCGCAAATGATAATTGCGCAGGTATAGGAAAAGACGCTACAAGCGGTTTATGGATATTCTAGACAAGATCAAAGCTTATAAGCTTGAAGAAATCGTAGCCCAAAAGGCCGAAGTGCCTTTGGGTGAGGTTGAGGCGCTGGCGCGCGAGGCCAGCCCCGTGCGCGGCTTTGCGGAAGCGCTGTTTGACGCAAGCCGCAAGGGCTATGCGCTTATTGCCGAGGTGAAAAAAGCCAGCCCGTCCAAAGGGTTGATACGGGCGGATTTTAACCCCGCCGCGCTTGCCAAGGCTTACGAGGCGGGGGGCGCGACCTGCCTTTCGGTGCTGACCGATACGCCCTCATTTCAGGGTGCGCCCGCGTTTCTGGTGCAGGCCCGCGACGCCACCACCCTGCCCGCTTTGCGCAAGGATTTCATGTATGACCCCTACCAAGTGGCACAGGCGCGCGCATGGGGGGCGGATTGCATTTTGCTGATTATGGCGAGTATTTCGGATGTGCAAGCCGCCGAACTAGAAGACGCGGCGCTTGGTTGGGGCATGGATGTGCTGGTGGAATCCCATAATGCCGAGGAGCTAGCGCGCGGGCTGAGGCTGAAGTCGGCCCTGATGGGGGTGAATAACCGCAATCTGAAGACCTTCGAGACCTCGCTAGAAACCACCAAAGAGCTGGCTAAAATGATCCCCGAAGATCGCCTGATTATCTCGGAATCAGGCCTTTTCACCCCTGCTGACCTCGCCGAAATGGCCAAGCACCGCGCCCGCACCTTCCTGATTGGCGAAAGCCTGATGCGGCAGGATAATGTCGAAGCGGCCACCCGTGCACTTTTGAACTTGGAGCCCTAAATGTCTGATCTTACTCACTTTGATGATAAGGGCGCGGCGCATATGGTGGATGTGTCTGAAAAGGCCACCACCAGCCGCACGGCGATTGCCAAGGGCTTTATCACGATGCAACCCGCCACGCTGGCGATGGTTGCAGGCGGCACGGCCAAAAAGGGCGATGTGCTGGGCGTGGCGCGGCTAGCGGGCATTCTGGCGGCAAAGAAAACCCATGATCTTATCCCGCTGTGCCACCCGCTGGCGCTGTCCAAGGTCGCGGTGGAGCTTGAGGTGGCGGACGGCGGCATTGCCATTAAGGCCACGGTGAAAAACACAGGGCAAACGGGGGTGGAGATGGAGGCGCTGACCGCCGTAAGCCTTGCGGCGCTGACGGTGTATGACATGGTGAAAGCGGTGGATAAAAGCATGGTGATTTCGGACGTGCGGCTGGTGCTGAAAGACGGCGGCAAATCCGGCTTGTTCGAGGCGGAATGATGGGCAAAGGGCGGTCTTTAGAGCTATATTTCATTGACGGCAAGCCAGACGGCATGCTGACCGCCGAAGTGTTTAACTGGACGGGGCATGTGCTAAAAATCCCCCGCACCCGCATTGCCGAGGCCCTTCGGCGGCCTGAGGCGGAATATATCGGCGTTTATATAC
>JAJRRX010000232.1 GCA_024279075.1 Alphaproteobacteria bacterium
AGCGCGGCTACGGCGCGGGCCAGTTCACCCACATCAGGCGCAGGCCGCCGGATATGCCATGTGTTTTTCTCAAACATACTCGCCGGAAAATCACAGGCCTCTGCCTGCACATCTTGGCAAAATGCCAGCGTAACAGGGCCGCACATGGCGGGGTCTGTCAGCGTGTGAAACGCGCGCGGCAGGGCCGTAATCAGCTGCTCGGGGCGGATTATACGGTCAAAATAGCAGCTGACGGGCTTGAAACAATCATTGGCGCTCACGGTGCCATCGCTGAAATCCTCGATCTGCTGCAACACAGGGTCCGGCCCGCGATTGGCGAACACATCCCCCGGGATGAGCAGCACCGGCAGGCGATTTACATGCGCCAGCGCGGCGGCGGTGACCATATTGGTCGCGCCCGGGCCAATGGAACTGCTCACCGCCATGGCGCGCTTGCGATTCAACTGCTTGGCATAGGCAATGGCGGCATGGGCCATGGTCTGCTCGTTATGGCCGCGATAGGTGGGCAAGCGGGTTTTGGCCTCGTGCAACGCCTCGCCAAGGCCCGCCACATTGCCGTGGCCAAAAATCGCCCAGACGCCCTCGATAATTCGGTCGCCATCCTCGTTGAACTGGTTTTCAATATAGCGCACCATTGCTTGCGCGGCGGTGAGTTTGATCGTATTCATGCCTGTATTCCTTTTGCCCGCGCCTTGTCCCATATTTTGCAAAGATGCGCGTATTTTCCGGCCATATCGGCAATGGCCGCTGGCCCTGTCATCTCACCCGCCATAAAGCGCTTGGCCGCCTCGGCAAAAATCGAGCGGCCCACGGCAAAGCCTTTAACCAGCGGATATTGCGCCGCCACCGCAAAGCTTGCCGCGAGGTTCGCTTCGCTTTCCCCCAAGCCTAAAACCACAATCCCACGGGTGTTCGCATCATTCCGCTTGATGGTATCAACCGTGATCTCCCACGCTTTGGCCGAGGTCATAGGCTCCAGTTTCCACCAGTCGGGATAAATATCCAGATCATAAAACCGCTGGATAACCTGCGCCGTGGTGTCCTCATCGACTGGGCCGACCTTGGACGGGATAACCTCCAGCAAAAACTCCAGCCCGTTGCGGCGGCAGGCATGGAAAAGCCGAAGGATCGTGTCCTCTTGCTTGGCTTTCATCGCGTCTGAATCCTCGGGGTGATAAAAGCAAAGGCACTTGACCACATGCTCGGCGGGCCATTCCTCCAGCCCGCCAAAATCAGGGCCGATCTCTGGCTCTAATGTGAGCGGGCGGGAGCCGGGCCACTCCACCGGATGCCCGATCCATAGCCCTTGACCAGCGGCGGCGTGCAGCGCATCGCGGCCCAAACGGCTATCACACAGCAGACCATAGCCCGCGCGGCCTTGGGCAACTTCAGTGGTTGCCTCAAGGCAGAGCCCCTTGAAGGCGGCAATTTTTTCTGGCGTGGCCCCGGGAATATCCTCCATCTGCATCCGGTGGTCATAGGCAAAGACCCGCATTTCAGGCCAATCGCCTTTGCGGTTGGTGGACCAATGCACCTGCGCCAGCGCCGCATCTTTGCGCAGCGCTTTGTCCTTAACCCCGCGCTTGAGGAAGAACTGTAGCTCCTCCCAGCTTGGATAGGCAGGCGTGCAGCCATGGCGGCTAACGGCAAAGGCCCCGCAGGCATTGGCATAGGTCAGCGCGGTTTCCCAGCTTTCTCCTGTGAGCCAGCCCTTGAGCAGGCCCGACATAAAGCCATCCCCCGCGCCCAGCACATTAAAAACCTCGATCGGAAAGCCCGGTCCGCTGATGCCCTCATCCAAGCTATCGGGAATTGCGCCGGTAAAAGCCGCCGCGCCCATCGGGCCGCGTTTGCACACCAGCGTGGCATCAGATATCGCCCGAACCGCGCGCAGGGCGGCGATGGTATCTGTTGTGCCGCCCGCGATATGGAACTCCTCCTCGGTGCCCACGATCAGATCAAACAATCCAAGGCTGGCTTGCAACTTAGCGGTCACCGCCTCGGATTCAATAAACCGGCTTTCGCCAGCCCCGTGGCCTGCCAAGCCCCAAAGATTGGGGCGGTAATCAATATCCAGCGCGGTTTGCGCACCGGATTCGCGGGCAAGCCGCAAGGCTTTCAGCGTGGCGGCCTCTACCTTCGGGTGGCTCAGATGCGTGCCGGTTGCACAAATACAACGCGCCCGCGCAATATAATCAGGCTCAATGTCATCTTCAGATATCGCCATATCCGCACAGTTTTCACGATAGAAAATCAGCGGGAACTGCTCTTGGTCCCGAATGCCCAGCAGCACCAGCGCCGTCAGCCGCTCGGGGTCGGTTATAACGCCTTCAACATCCACGCCCTCTTTGGCAAGCTCCTCCCGAATAAACCGCCCCATATGCTCATCGCCCACACGGGTGATCAGCGCTGACTTTAAGCCAAGCCGCGCGGTGCCTGCCGCAATATTGGTCGGCGAGCCGCCAATATATTTGTTGAAAGACCTCATATCTTCCAACCGGCCACCCACCTGCGCGCCGTAAAGGTCCACCGAGGCGCGGCCGATTGTGATAAGATCAAGGTCTTTCATAGCTTACCCCGCCACTTCGCTTAGCTTGACAGGGCGGCCCTCGGAAACCGATTGCGCGGCGGCTTCCGCCATTTTCAGCGCCAACACACCGTCTTCAAGGCTAACAGGAACGGGGGTGCCTGTTTGAATGGCCTGCACAAATGCGCCCCACTCGTTGGCATAGGAGGGCATATAGCGCTCCAGAAAAAAGTAAGTCGGCTTGGCAGAGGTCACGCCCGCCTCGGTCGACTTCACCACTGTGTTTTCCAGCATGTTTTGCGCCTGCAAAAGCCCCTTCGAGCCAAGCAGCTCCACCCGCTGATCATAGCCATAAACCGCGCGCCGCGAGTTTTTGATCACCGCAATACGCCCGTCAGCATAGGTGAGTGTCACCACGGCAGTATCAATATCGCCAGCGGCCCCAATTTCAGGGTCGACGATAGACGAGCCAACCGCGCTCACGCTTTCCGGCGCGCTGCCCATCAGGAAATTCGCCATATCAAAATCGTGGATCATCATATCGCGAAACAGCCCGCCCGAGACCATGATATAAGCAATCGGCGGCGGAGCGGGGTCAAAAGACGTGATGGAAAGCAGCTCGGGTTTGCCGATCTCTCCGGCCTCTAGTGCGGCCCGCAGGGTGCTGAAATTCGGGTCAAACCGGCGGTTAAAGCCGATCATAACCGGCTTTCCGGTTTTGGCCACCGCCGCTTGGCAGGCCCGCGCCCGCGCAAGGCTTAGGTCCACCGGCTTTTCACACAGCACGGCTTTGCCCGCTGCGGTGGCGGCTTCAATCAGGCCTGAATGGGTGTCAGTCGAGGTGGCAATCAGGACCGCGTCGATGCTTTTATCTGCAATGATTTCTTCGGTCGTGCGTGCAGCGCAATCATATTCAGCCGCCAGCTCCTCGGCGTTTTCCGGAATGTAATCCGAAACCGCCGCAAGCGTGCTGAGCGGGTTGGAAGAGATGGCGGTGGCATGCACGCCTGCAATGCGCCCTGCGCCTAAAAGTCCGATTTTCAACATAGGTTTGTTCTTTCTGTTTATTAAAACGTAAATGCGTCGCGAAAGGCTTCAAGCGCGTCTTCGGCGCTGCCTTTGGCAAAAGCTTCCATGCCCACGGGGCCGCCGTAGCCCATATTTTTCAGCGCCCGCGCGATCGTCGGCCAGTTCATTTCGCCTGTGCCCGGCTCACACCGCCCCGGATTATCAGCCACCTGCACCTCGCCAATCCACGGCAAGCAGGCCTCGGCATGCCGGATCACATCGCCCTCGCCAACTTGGGTATGGTAAAGATCTAGGTTAATGCGCAGCTCGGGGCGATCAACGGCGGCCACAAGCGACAGCACATCAGAGGTCGAATTAAACGGGCAGCCGGGGTGCTCGCGCAGGTTCAGGTTTTCAAGCGCAAAGACCACGCCTTCTTCCTCGGCCATATCGCAAATCCGGTTCAGGGTATCGCGCGCGCGCAGCCACGTGCCGGGCGACACATGCGCAAGCTGCTGGATAGGCAAGCCTTGGTCGCCTAGCCCCGTGCCGTGCAGGTTCAGCCGATGCACGCCAAGCCGTTTGCCGACCTGCGCCGCTTCTCGCGCTGATTTCAGCAGCATATCGGCCCCTTCAGCATCCGCTAGCCGCCCCTCAAGGTAGCCATTCATGATGGAGAATGTGGCACCTGTTTTTTGCAGGGCCGCAATATCCCATGCGGGCCAGTTCCATAGGCCCACGCCAAATCCCATTTCGTGCAGCCGCGCCGCCCGCCATTCAATGGGCTTATCTTGCCAAAGCATTTCAGCACAGGCCGCAAGTTGAAAACGCATATTTTTATCCTGTAAATTCAAGTCCACGTGTGATGATAGCATCTCGCGTCAGACGGTTCCTCCAAGCGAGCCTTCCAGCGAGGCCAGTTCTTGCCCACCTGCCATCATGTCTTGCAATTCTTCGGCGGTCACATTGCCTTTGGTGGCTGTGCCCAGTGTTTTGCCTCGGTTGAGCACGGTAAACCTATCTCCCACCGCCATAGCGTGGCGCACATTATGGGTGATAAACACCACACCAATGCCTTGGTTGCGCACCCTGTCCACCGTGGCCAGCACGTTGGAGGTTTGGCGCACGCCAAGGGCCGAGGTTGGCTCGTCCAGAATCAGCACTTTAGCGCCAAAAAACACCGCCCGCGCAATCGCCACTGTCTGGCGCTCACCGCCGGAAAGCGTGCCGACAGCCTGATCCGGCCCGCGCAGGTTAATGCCCATTTTGCGCATTTCTTCCATGGTAATCTCGTTGGCGCGATCAATATCAAAGCGCTTGAACAGGCCCCGCCCTTTGGTTGGCTCGCGCCCCATCCAGAAATTGCGGGTGACAGACATAAGCGGGATCATCGCAAGGTCTTGATAAACCGTGGCAATCCCTGCTTCCATCGAATCCCTCGGGGTATCGAATTTCAGCTCCTTTCCCTCAAAAAGGATGGTGCCTTTGGTGGGTTTATGCACGCCCGACATGGTTTTGATAAAGGTCGATTTCCCAGCGCCATTATCGCCAAGCAAGCAGTGGCACTCGCCCGCTGTTACATCAAAGCTAACGCCTGCCAAAGCGATCACCGCGCCAAAATGCTTTTCGATATTTTCCATATGAACAATAGGATCGGTCATATCAGCGCTCCCCCGTTACCCGTTTGCGGATCATGTTGTTAAACAGCACCGCCAGCAGCAGCATGCCGCCCAAAAAGACCTGAAACCAGTCTTGGTCAAAATTGGTATAAGTCAGCCCGATAACCACCATGCCAAAAATAATAGAGCCAAAAAACGCCCCGATCGCCGAGCCATAACCGCCCGTGAGCAGGCAGCCACCAATCACCGCCGCAATAATGGCTTCAAATTCCTTCTGAAAGCCCCGCCGCGCATCGGTTGAGCCAGCATCAAGCACCTGAATAATGGCCAGCAAAGCCGCGCAGGCGGCGGTGAGCATAAACAGCGAGACCTTCACCTTGCGCACAGGCACACCGGAATTGGAGGCCGCCACAGGGTCGCCGCCCGCAGCAAATATCCAGTTGCCAACAGGCGTGCGTAGCAAAACATAGGTGGCCAACACAGCCAGCCCGATGGACCACAAAATCTCGACCGGAATGCCCGTAACCTTTGGTGTGCCATTTTTGAAGGTTTCAACCCAGCCATTGCTGGCCAGCCATGCAAAAAACCCGCCAAAGGCATCGCCGCTAAAAAACGGCACCAGCCAGTCGCCCTCAACCGCTTCCCGCACACCGCGCAGCTGTGTAGAGCCGCCCGTGGCCAGCTTTAGCCCAACGAGCGAAAGCCCGCGCAGGATAAACAAAAAGGCCAAGGTCACGATGAAGGAAGGAAGGCCTGTGCGCACCACGATTTGGCCGCTGATAGAGCCGACAAGGGCGGCAAAAACCAGTGTGGCCGGAATGGCCACCACCAGTGGCAAGCTAAAATTAACCACAGCCGCCGAGAAAAACAATCCGGCAAAAGCGACCATCGATCCTAAAGAGAGGTCAAACTCGCCGCCGATCATCAGCATCGAGGCCCCAATGGCCAAAATAGCCAATTGCGAGGCAGGTGTTAGAAAGTTCAAAATGCCGGATAGGGTAAACATGGCGCTGTCAGCGGTGATCATAAAAAAGATGGTTACCAGAACCACACCGGCAATCGCGCCCAGTTCCGGTCGTTTCATCAAGCGCGAAATCAGGGGTTCTGTCCCTATTCTTTCGTCGACGCTATTGGCTTCTGTTGGCATTTTATCCTCCCGTCTGTGTGGGCAGCCCCGAATATCGGAGCCGCCCTTTGGTTAGCTTAGCGGATACCTTGCGCCGAAAGCTCGATCACTTGCGCGGCTTTGTCAGCCGTGATCAGGTTCGGGCCAGAAGGCACATTACCACCGGGCATCAGGCCGTATTTGGCGTTCAGTGCCAAGAAGTTAACCGCCAAATAGCCCTGAAGGAACTGCTGCTGGTCAATCGCAAAGGCGGCATCTCCCGCGATGATCGAGTTCAGGAAGCTTGGTGACATCTCAAACGATGCCACCAGCACCTCGCCCGCACGGCCAAGCGCCTTAACAGCCGCCACCGAAGGCTCGCCAGCGGTTGCCGCACCAAGCGCCATCACCGTGTCTACATCAGGGTCAGAAGACAGCGCTGCATTCACTTTGGCTTCAATCTCGCTGGGGTCATTGCTGGTTGGCAACACCGTAACAGCGCCGCCAAACCCTTCGGCAAAGCCTTCGCAGCGCAGATCAAGCGACACGTTGCCAACCTCTTGGTTCACACAAATACCCTTTGTGCCACCCATAGATGCCAGCTTCTCGCCAGCGGCCACACCGGCATCAAACTCGTCTTGCCCGACATGCAGCAAAGCGCCGAGGCCTTTAGACACATCAGAGCCAGAGTTGATCGAAATGACCGGAATACCAGCGGCCACAGCGCGCTGAATTGATGGCCCAAGTGCATCGCCATCGGGAATAGAGACCACAAGCCCGTCCGGCTCTTGGTTGACGGCGGCATCAATAAGCTGGCTCATAGCCACCATATCAAAGGTTTCAGGGGCGCGGTAGCTCACGGTTGCACCCGTATCGCGCGCCGCTTCTTCCACGCCGTTTTTGACAACAGACCAAAACGGGTCATTCGCCTGACCGTGAGACACCACGATGATATTCTGCGCCAGCGCAGGGCCAGCCAGAGCGATTGCGGCAGCAGCCAGCGTTGATTTAATAAAAAGTTTCATTTTTCCTCCCTCGGAAATTTAGCTTCCATATGCGGCACAGGGCCGCGCTATTTGGCCATAGGCCAAATTTCAGGTGCTATTCACACCTAATCTCTTCATCACGATGAT
>JAJRRX010000233.1 GCA_024279075.1 Alphaproteobacteria bacterium
CAAAACGCTTTCGGCTGTATTGGCAACCATGCCTTCGGCCAGCGCCGCGGCGCAAATTTCATCAGCACTTAGCGTGGCGGTTTCACCTTCTATGGAAACCCCTGTGAGCTTTATCGCGCTCAAAGCCAGCGGGGCCAGATACCCGCCGATATCCTTGGTATTAAGCATGCCACAGACCATATATAGCGGGCGATCGGACAGGCGGGTAAGGGCCTCGGCCAAGGCTTTGCCTGCTGCGGGATTATGGCCACCATCAAGCCAAAGCTCGGCCTGTGGGGCTGCGTCCAGCAAGGGGCCAGCGGTTAGTTTTTGCATCCGTGCGGGCCACTTGGCTTGCAGCAGGGCTGCCTCGGCGGTGTCCACCCCCAGTATCCGCAAGGCACAAATGGCAGCGCCCGCGTTTTCCACCTGATGCGCGCCGATGAGTGCTGGTAAAGGCAGGTCGAGCAAGCCCATTTCGTCTTGGTACACCATGCCGCCGCGCTCTTCAAAGCTGTGAAAATCCTGGCCAGCGATCAAAAGCCGCGCCTGCATCTCTTCGGCCTTGGCCTCGATCACGTCGCGCACCTCGTCGGGCTGCGGGCCAACGATACACGGCACCCCGCGCTTTAGGATCCCCGCTTTTTCTCCCGCGATTTCGGCCAGCGTATCGCCTAGGAAATTCTGGTGATCAAGCGAAATGGGCGTGATGATCGTAAGGCGAGGGGACTCGACCACATTGGTGGTATCCAAGCGCCCGCCAAGACCAACCTCCAGCAGGGTATAATCCGCCTCCACTCGCGACATTGCCAGCATGGCGGCGCAGGTTGTGATCTCGAAATAGGTGATCGGTTCGCCCGCGTTTACCTCCATAACCTCTGTCAGCACCTGCACCAGAGCGACCTCGGAAATCAGCGCGCCCGCCAGCCGGATGCGCTCATGAAAGCACGCGAGGTGGGGTGAGGTATAGGCGTGGACCGTGAGGCCCGCCGCCTCTAACCCCGCCCTTATCATGGCTTGGGTCGAGCCTTTCCCATTGGTGCCCGCGATATGAATAACAGGTGGCAACTTACGCTCGGGGTTGCCAAGCGCCTCCAGCAAACGCTGCGTGCGGCCAAGGGAGAGGTCCATCACCTTGGGGTAAAGGTGGCCCATTTTCTCGAGGAGGTGGTCGCTGTTCACGCGTTTTCTTCAGTGGTTTCCGGCGTTGGCTCTTCAGTGGGCTTAGGTAGGTCGCCCATAATTGGCGGTGTGCCGCGCATCAGCATGCGGATGATCGACACCAACTCGCCCTTCATTTTAGTGCGGTGAGTAACGCGGTCCAGCATGCCGTGGTCAAGCAAATATTCGGCCCGCTGAAAACCCTCTGGCAGTTTTTCGCGGATGGTTTGCTCGATCACGCGGGTGCCGGCAAAGGCGATCAGGGCGTTTGGCTCCGCGATGTGGATGTCCCCCAGCATGGCATAAGAGGCGGTCACGCCGCCAGTGGTTGGGTGGGTGAGGACAACAATATAAGGCAGGCCCGCTTCTTTAAGCATTTGCACGGCAACCGTAGTGCGCGGCATTTGCATCAGGCTCAAAATGCCCTCCTGCATCCGCGCGCCACCAGCCGCCGAAAATAACACGAGCGGGCATTTGCGGGCCACGGCGGCCTCGGCAGCGGCGATGATGGCGTTACCAACATACATGCCCATAGAGCCACCCATAAAGGAAAAATCCTGCGCGCAAGCGATGATTTTGGTGCGCCCGATTTCGCCCTCAGCAACCAGCATCGCGTCAGTTTCGCTGGTCTTTTTCTTGGCGTCTTTCAGGCGGTCAGGGTAGCGCTTTTGGTCGCGAAAAGACAGCGGGTCCACTTGTGGTTCCTCAACCTTGATCTCGCCAAAAACACCGCCATCAAACAGCGCCTCAAAGCGGGCGCGCGGGGCGATA
>JAJRRX010000234.1 GCA_024279075.1 Alphaproteobacteria bacterium
CACCGCCTATATCCGCGAGCTCGGCGGCACAGGCGATTTCTCCGGCCCCATGGCCAAGCCCCACCGCATGGCCCTGCTCACCGCCGCCGCCCTCCTCGCCGCCCTCGGCCTCAACCTCCTGCAAGCCACCCTCTGGACCCTCCTGATCGGCACCGCCCTTACCGCGCTAAGCCGCAGCCACCGCCTCGTGAAAACCCTGAATCACAGCGCATAAACACCACATTTTCGGGGCTAAAGCCCCCTACCACAAACACAGTGTCCGCCGCGCGGCGCGGGCAGGATATCACAAAGCAGAAAAGAGCTAGACGCGCCGCTTGCCGAGCCGAAGGCGAGGCGCGGTTCCGGTGCATAGCACCGGAAAACTGAGAGTGTGGGGAACGCCTGTGATTACTTCAACAACGCGCCCCCTCTGTAAATCACGCCCTTGCGCAGAATAAAGCAGCCATAGGGCCGCGCGTCGCCACACTGCACCACAGCAAATGCCTTCCCCGCACGCGGGTAAAACGCCCGCCGTTCAATGCTGCCAAGAGTGGCCTCATCCGGCAGCGCCGCCGCCACCGCTTCGTGCACTTCGCCCATTTCGTCTGGCGCATTATCAATTTCCATCCTGTAAGCCGCTGCCTCTGAACACTCGTCCAGCGGCATCAGCGCACATATCATCGCGGTCACTTCCACCGCATCAAACCCGGTCATCTCAATCGGCGCGCTCGCAGCAGTCGAGGCCGCAGGGAAATTTGCATCCGCAATCACAATCTCGTCACCATGCCCCATCCGCATCAGGCAATCCAGCAAGCGGGACGGCATGCGCGGGTCTATTCCTAAAAGCATGATATCCTCCATAAAAAAGGGGCCGCGAATGCCGCAACCCCTGTTGGCATTATGGTCGCTTTAGCGTGGAGGCAAAGGCATCCACTCGGGCACCGACACATCCGCATGCGCAAACTGTGGCAGCTTGGCTGAAAGGTCCGCCATGTTTTTGATGTCGTTATCATTCAGCATATCTTGCGTGATCAAGGTTGGCGGGATAACCACATTATGGCCCACTTCCTCGCCCGCCAGCAGCATAGCCAGCGTGCGCACCGAAACCTCACCAACCACGGCAGGGTTTGTCGCCGCCGTTGCCGCCCAAGCCGAACCCGGCTCGCGCATGGCTGAAATATCAGCGGTTGAAACGTCGGCTGAGTAGATCTTGATTTGGTCGGTCAAACCGGCCTCATCTACTGCGATTTTCACGCCCTTGGCGAACTCGTCATACGGCGCAAACATCACTGTGATATTTGGGTTGGCTTGCAGAACCGAGCGCGCTTGGTTGGCCACAGAGTTGGCGATCGGGTTATCCAATGTGCCAAACATCGCCGCTTCTTCAATGCCCGGATTAGCGGCTTTTACGGCCACCCAAGTTTCATCGCGGCGGTCCAGCGGCGCGATACCGGCTACATAAACGTAGCCTGCTACAAACGTGTCACCGTTATCCACAAGCGCCTGCTCAAGCGCCAAACGCGCCAAATCACGGTCGCTTTGTTCAACCTGCGGAATGGCCGCATTTTCGACATTTACGTCAAAAGCCACAACCTTGATACCCGCATCAATCGCCCGCTGTGCGGCATCCTGCATGGACTCTGTAAGGCCATGCTGAATGATAATCCCGTCAACGCCAAGGGCGATGGCTTGATCTACCATATCAGCCTGCAGGGCGGCATCTTGGCGGCTGTCAAACACCCGAAGGTCTACACCGAGTGCAGCCGATTGGGCTTCTACGCCAGACAGGTAAGCCTGAAAAAAGTCACCCGTTGAAAGGTAGCGCACCAGCGCGATTTTTACGTCGCCCGCGTTATCAAACGGGGCTGGCATTTCTTGCGCAAAGGCTGCTGTGGCCCCTGCGGAAAGCGCCAGCGCAGAGCCAGCGAGCTTAAGCATTAAGCGTCTTGTAAGTATCATTTTTCTTCTCCCAGTTGGTTAAAACATTTGGCCTCTAATGGGCCCCGCCGCGCTTTGAAAGCGCGAAGGTAAACACAAGGGCAACGACCAAAACCGCCCCCTTGACGAAATCTTGAGTATAATAAGGCGCGTTCATCATCGTCAGGCCCTGAAGCAGAATCCCGATGAAAAGCGCGCCAATTATGGTGCCAAAAACATTGGGCTTGGCGGCCCCAAGCACGGCAAAACCAATCAGAGCCGCGGCGACGGAATCCAGCAAAAGGTTATTGCCCGATGCAATATCGCCACGCCCAAGCCGCGCCGCCAGCAGTATCCCGCCAACCGAAGCCAGCACCCCCGAAATCATGTAAGCCAGCACTTTGTAGCGGTTCACATTGGTGCCCGCCAACTCGGCCGCACGCTCATTCGAACCGATGGCATACATCAAGCGCCCGTGTCGCGTTAGCTCCATAAAGGCCCAGACAATAAAGCCGAGCACCAGCAGCACAACCACCGAAACAGGGATCAGGTTTTCAATGAAAAAGTCGAATTTATGGCGGCCAAGGTAAAGGAATTCAGGCGCAAACACTCCCTCGGTTACGCGGCCATCAGGCATCACCATACCCGTTGAAATCGAGCGGCCCTCGGTGGGAATGCGCTGTAAACCGATGAGCAGAAACATCATGCCCAGCGTTGCCAACAAGTCCGGCACCTTCATTTTAACAATCAATAGCCCGTTTACCAGCCCGACCAAGGCCCCCATAACGAGGCAAAAAAGCACCGCCCAAACGGCACTCATTTCCCACACCACCATCACGTAGGAGGATAGCATAAGCGCCGAGGTTGCGGTGGAACCGATGGACAAATCAAAACCATCGACCACCAATGTGGCTGTGACACCGAGTGCCAGAATGCCGGTAATGGAGACCGACTGGAAGATAAACACCGCCGAGCGCGGGGTGGCAAAAAACTCGGTGGCAAGGCTGAAGAAAATCAGCATCCCGGCCATAAGCGCCAAAAACCCGTATTTGATCGCCAGCTCCATCGGCGTCAACCGTGCTCGTTTAGTCTCTTTACCCTGCATGTATCTGTTCACTTTCCCCAGCGCCCGCGACCTGCGCCAGCACCTTATCCAAATCAATATTCTCATTGCGGTGCTCGCCCTTAATCGTGTGGTCGCCCATCACAATTATCCGGTCGGCTATTTCCACTGCTTCATCCATTTCCGCGACCATCACCACGGTCGCCCGCCCCTTGGCGGTTTCGCGTATTTTTGCGCCAATATCGCGGCGTGCCTGAATGTCCACGCCCTGAAATGGCTCGTCCAAAACCAGCAGGTTGCTCGCCTCCGCCATCCAGCGGCCTACCATCACTTTTTGCTGGTTGCCCCCCGAAAGCGAGCCAATGTCATCACTCTGATGTTGGCAAATTATGCCGAGCTCTTCCACCATCCGTTGCGTCGTATCCCGCTCACTCCGACGGTTAATAAACCCGGCCGAGGAGTGCCGCCCCATAAAAGGTAGTGTAATATTCTTTGTAATATCAAAGCCTTGAATAACTGCGTTGCTAGCGCGGTCTTTCGGCGTCCTAAAAACCCCCGCGCGTATGGCCACCGCCTGATTGCGCGGCGCATAAGGCGCGCCCTTCAGCCGCATTGTGCCGCCCGCAGGCCGTGCCTGCCCATAAAGCACATCGGCTAATTCTGATTTTCCACTGCCCACCAGCCCCGTAATCGCCACCACTTCACCGTCCCGTAGGTCCAGCGAAAACGGTTTGCTATCCGCCCGCAGCGCCAGCCCTTCCAGCCGCAAAATCGCCTCGCCTGCCGTCGGAATGTCGAGGTTGATCTCGCTCATCGCGCGGCCCAGCATTGCCTTCACCGCGCCCTCATAATCCAGCGTCTCACCCTCAAACACGCCGGAAATCTTGCCATCTCGCATACTCACAATCCGGTCCGCAATCCGCTTAATATCTGAGCTCCGGTGCGAGATGTACAAGATCGCCACGCCCTGCGCCCGCAGCCGGTCAATCAGCTCAAACAGCCGCGCCGCCTCCTTGGCGCTGAGCGACGAGGTCGGCTCATCCAAAATCAACAATTTCGGCTCATGTGCCATCGCGCGGGCAATCGCCACCAGCTGCCTATCCGCCAGCCCGAGCTCGGAAACCTCGCGCTGCACATCCACGTCCAGCCCGATAGCCTCAGCCAATTTTCGCGCCTTCGCCCGTATCGCCCGCTTGTTCATGAAAAACCCATCGCCACCGGCCAGCTCGTCCAGCATCAGGTTGCTTGCCACGTCCAAATCCGGCACCACGCCATCATTTATGCTTTGGTGCACCGTTACCACGCCCGCCTTAATCGCCTCGGAAGGGCTGCCGGGCTTGAATGGCTCACCATAAAGCCGCACATCGCCACTATTGGCCGGATGCACCCCGCACAACACCTTCACCAGTGTCGACTTCCCCGCGCCATTTGCCCCCATCAAAGCCGTCACCTGCCCCTTGGGCAGATCAAGATCAATCCCGCGCAGCACGTTATTGGCGCCAAACGCCTTGGTTAACCCCTGAATTTTGACAGCCGCTTCCCGCACTTTACCCTCCGTTAAGCTGAGCCTAACGACGCCTCCTGTCCTTTGTCAACAACTATTGACATTTGCCTGTTTTTGGCAAAGATTAAGGAAAACGGAGGATGAAATGGCGGAGATTTCCAGTAATTACGCGCCCCTGACGGTTGAAACCCTGCCCGAGCGCTTGGGCCGAATCGATGCGATCACGGCCCGCCTCGGGGCTGATACGGCGGCTTGGCAGTGTAAGGAGGTCGGCGACGGCAACCTGAACCTCGTGTTTATTGTTACCAGCCCCGCCGGCCAAGTGATCATCAAGCAAGCGCTCCCCTATGTGCGCCTCGTCGGCGATAGCTGGCCGCTGCCGTTAAAACGCGCCTATTTTGAATACCACGCTCTAATCCGCCAAGCGGCGCGAGACCCTGGGCTGGTGCCAGAGGTTTACTATTTCAGCGAAGAGCAGGCGATTATCGCTATGGAGTTCTTCACGCCGCACGTGATTTTGCGCCATAAGCTGATGGCCCGCGAGCGCGTCGAAGGCCTCGCAGAAACCCTCGGTACTTTCCTCGCGCGCAATGTCTTTCGCGGCTCAGACCTCTCGATGGACACCGCTAAGCGCAAACGCGACGTGGCGCTGTTTGTCGACTCAGTCGAGCTAAATGACATCACCGAAACGCTGGTTTTCAGCGACCCATATTTTAACGCTGAGCGCAACCACCATACCGCAGGCCTAGACCCGATTGTGGCGCGGCTTCGGGCTGATATCGACCTAAAAGTCGAAGCCCACCACCTGAAAGCCAAATTCGCCAACAACGCAGAAACCCTGCTGCACGGCGATTTCCATACCGGTTCGGTGATGTGCACCGCCGATGACACCAAAATCATCGACCCCGAATTCGCACTTTATGGCCCCATGGGCTTTGACATCGGCATGCTGCTCGGCAATTTCTGGATGGCCTATTTCGCCCAGCCCGGGCATGGCAATGACACAGATTATCAGGCATGGATTTTGGACACTATCGCAGGCGTCTGGCAGGCCTTCACCACCGAGTTCAGCCAGCTCTGGCGCACCGAGCGCACCGGTATTCTTTTTGAAGATGCCCTGTTTGAAGGCCAGCCGCTGGCCGCCGAACAGGCGCTTACACAGCGCCTCGCTATGATCTGGGAAGATGCCCTTGGCTTCGCGGGGGTCGAAATGATCCGCCGTACGCTCAGCCTCGCGCATATCGCCGAAAATGACAGTATTGAAGACGAAACCTTGCGCGCCGAATGCGAGGCTCGTGGCCTCGACATGGGCCGTCAGCTCGTTGTCAACCGTGCCCGAATGGGCGATATTTCACAGGTCAATGACCTCGCACAGCAAATCAACAAAGGGGCAAGCCTATGAAAGTAGACGGCAAACACTACCGGTCCATCTGGTTCAACGAAGAAGCAGGCTGCGCCCAGATCATCGACCAGCGCTGGCTGCCCCACGAGTTCCGCGTGGTGGACCTAGAAACCCGCGAAGATTTCGCCGCCTCCATCCGCGATATGTGGGTGCGCGGCGCGCCGCTGATCGGCGCCACCGCCGCCTTTGCCATATCAGCCGAAATGAAGCGCGACCCCTCGGATGCCAACCTTGACGAGGCTTGGGACGAGCTGCACGCCACCCGCCCCACCGCGATCAACCTCCGCTGGGCTTTGAACGAAATGCGCAACACCCTGCGGCCTCTGCCCGAAGCCGAGCGCGCCGAAGCCGCCCACAAACGGGCGCTGGAAGTCAATGACGAGGACGTCGAAACCAACCGCATGATCGGGGTGCACGGATTGGAGATTATCCGCAAAATCGCCGCCAAGAAAAAGCCCGGCGAGGTGGTAAATATCCTCACTCACTGCAATGCGGGCTGGCTGGCCACGGTCGATTGGGGCACGGCAACCTCGCCAATGTATCACGCCCAAGCGGCGGGCATCCCGATCCATATATGGGTTGATGAGACCCGCCCACGCAACCAAGGCGCCCTGCTCACCAGCTGGGAAATGAACTCCCACGATATTCCGCACCACCTGATTGTGGACAACGCTGGCGGCCACCTGATGCAGCACGGCCAAGTGGACCTCGTGATTGTCGGCACTGACCGCACCACGGCCCATGGAGATGTGTGCAACAAAATCGGCACCTACCTCAAAGCACTTGCGGCCTATGATAACAACGTGCCGTTTTATGTGGCGCTCCCGTCGCCGACCATTGACTGGACGGTGAAAGACGGCGTCACCGAAATCCCTATCGAGGAGCGCGACGGAGAAGAAGTTACCCATGTGCAGGGCAAGCTGCCCGATGGCTCCATCGGCTCCGTCCAGATCAGCCCCGATGGCACCCCGGGTGGCAATCCTGCTTTTGATGTAACACCACGAAGGCTTATTACTGGCCTGATCACTGAACGCGGGGTTTGCGAGCCTTCCCCTGAAGGGTTAGCTGCCATGTTTCCTGATCGGGTGCTGGATTAACTCGGCACCCGTTGCATGGTCAGGCTCGCGCAGCCGCCCATGGTGGGCGTGCCGGTGAGGAAATCCTGCGTGATTACAAATTGTAACCCCGTCGCGTTAAAGCGCGTCGGTTGCTCTATCCAATCCCTCGCTCTAAGGCTTATAGCCGCTACACCAACCCCCGCAATCGAGGCCTCGCCGCTGACATAATACACCCCGAGCTGCGCTGCAGGGTTGGCCACTGTTGCCGAAAATGACACAATCCCCTGCATATCCCGATTGCCCGCGCCGGTGGCTGGCCCGCTATCCTCCAGCATCAGGCTCACCGCCATCTCACCGGTTTCACTACAAAAGAACGTGCCGTAATATGTGCCCTCAACAGAGGCGATGGCCTCGGCTGTCGGGGCCTCCTGACTATAAACCGCGCTCCCGATTGCGAGATTTACAGTCAATGCCAATGGTAGAAATAACAGATTTTCTTTTTTCATGTTTAGCCCTTCCTCAAACACCCCGCTATGATTGCACAAATAGGCCGGAAAACAAGCCATAGCTCCAAGGCCGCCAATACCCGCAGCTCTGGTGCGGCGCGTCTAGCTTCGCTTTGCTCGAGAATGGCGCGGGCACGATCTTGCCAAGTAATTCAGCGCCAGACGCGCCGCGATGGTCTTACCCTGCCGCCAACATTCCACGCGCGGTTTCGGCGCTGGTTACTACGTGGGTTACATACCCCCCCGCGATGGCGGCCAGCATCGGCACCACTTTGTCCACGCCGTCTGACACCAGCAGCCCCATATCAAGGCCTTGCAGCTTGTCCAGCGTCACCCCGATCATCCGGTCATCCAACGGGCCAGCAATGGCTTCGCCTAAAGCATTGATAAAGCGCCCACAGAGCACACCTGTAGCGCCGTGCGCCACATACCACGCGAGGTCCTCCGCTGTGGCCACGCCGGAGCCAACAATATGGCTATCCGGGTCAATCGACCCCGCCGCGAATATCGCTTTATTACAGTGGCTCAGCGCTTCCAACTGGCTATGAATAATCGGCTCATCCCGCAGACGCTGGGCAAGTGCGGGGTCACTCAGCACCGCTGGTGCATGCAGGTTAATGCACTTTGCGCCAAGGTTTTGCGCCATATGGGCCGAGCAAATTTCAGCCGTAAAGCCATAGGGCGTGGCCATCGAGCCAACCAGTTGCGACACCGTCACGTCCTTAAGCCGCGTTTGGTCCAGCGCCTCTGCCACCTCATAAACCGTGCGCCCCCATGCAACGCCAAGCCGGTCCCCCGCGCCCAGCAGGCTCGGCAGCCACTCAGCCGCCCCCCGCGCCACCCGCAGCAGCGTGCCTTCAGCAGAATTGCCATTTGGCACCACAAAGGCCGCTTGCAGACCAAAGCGCTCGCGTAGGTCCTCGGCCAGTTGGTGGCCACTAAACACCTCGGGAGCAAGGCTGATGCGGATGTAGCCCTTCTCGCGCGCCTCCTGCAGATAGTTCACCACCGTTGCCCGAGAGACCTCCAGCCGCTTGGCGATCTCGGCTTGGTTCAAGCCATCATGGTAATACATCCACGCAGCCTCAATCACGATGCTCTCACCACTCACCTGCGCGGTGTTGCGTCTGCGGGTCATAACAGCCATATCAGCTCCTTTTTATTTATTTGACACTATGTGCTGACATTTGTCAAAAACTATGCTTAAAGAGGGCAACTTTAAGAAAGGGTATAGGCATGGTCCTTAACAGATGGAACGACGATGAGGCAAAGAAATTCATGGATGCGGCGGGGGCGGACCCTGCCGACCGTGAGCTGGCACTGCGGGTTTACACCTCGCGGCTAATCGGTGGTGACCTTAATTTGGTGCTGCATGGCGGCGGGAATACCTCCTGCAAGCTGGAGCGGCCCGATATTTTTGGCAACGCTGAAGAGGTGCTGCACGTTAAGGGGTCTGGCTGGGATCTGGGCGTGATCGAGGCGGCTGGCCTGCCCGGTGTGCGCCTTGAGCCGCTGCTGAAACTGCGGGCGCTGGATGCCCTTTCTGACGAGGACATGGTCAACCTGCAACGGGCAAACTTGCTCGATAGCACCTCGCCGAACCCCTCGGTAGAGACCCTGCTGCACGCCTTCCTACCGCATAAATATGTAGATCACACCCACGCCTCGGCCATGCTGGCCTTGGCCGACCTGCCCAATGTAGAAGTGGTGGTGAAAGAGATTTTCGGCGAGCGCCTCGTGTGTGTGCCCTTCATCATGCCCGGCTTTGAATTGGCCAAAGTCGCCGCCGAAGTCTATGATGCCAACCCCGATGTCGAAGGCCTGATCCTGATCAACCACGGCCATTTTGCCTTTGGTGACAGCGCCAAGGAAAGCTATGATCGGCTAATCGCCCACACCAACGAGGTGGAAGCATGGCTGGAAAAAACCGGCGGGCTGGTGCCTGCTGAGGCTGTTGGGCGCTCTGAGGAGATGGAAGCCAAAGCGGCGGGGATTTTGCCGATGCTGCGTGGGATTATTGGTGATCGGAATGCCGATTTCGCCGGAAATCGCGACGTCCCGATGCCGGTGATGAACCTGCGCACGGGGGCCAATGTGCAAGACTTTATCGCGCGCGATGATCTGGCTACGCTCAGCCGCCGCGGGGTGGCCACGCCAGACCACGTGATTCGCACCAAGAATTATCCGGTATTGCTGACGCAGGATATTCTGGACGGGGGCCGTGAGGCCGTGGCCAAAGCGGTGGATGATTACATCGCGGAATACACCGAGTATTTCGATACCAACAACGCCCGCCTTGGCGGCGTAAAAACCATGCTCGCGCCCACGCCCAACCTCGCGTGGATCGAGGGCGTCGGCGTGGTTGGCATTTCTGCCAATGGAAAAGCGGCCTCAGCAGCCAGTGACCTTGCCGCGCAAAACATGAACGTGATGACCAATGGCGAGGCCTGCGGCGGCTTCCATCCGGTTAGCCCCGAGCAGCTGTTTGACATGGAATACTGGTCGCTTGAGCAAGCCAAGCTGGGCAAAGGCAAACCGCCTGCCATGCAGGGCCGCGTGGTGATGATCACCGGCGGTGGCGGGGCCATCGGGCTGGCCACGGCTGAGGCTTTTGCCGCACTCGGGGCCAATATTTTCATTGTCGACCTTGAGCAAAAAGCGCTGGATGCGGCGCTGAAAACCCTTGGCGCAGGCCATAGTGGCATTGCGCTGGATATTACGGCAGAGGGGGCGGCTGTCAAAGCCACCGACGCCTGCATCCGCGCTTTTGGCGGGCTTGATATTCTGGTCTCCAACGCGGGGGCCGCATGGACAGGCGAACTCATCGACCTGCCCATTGATACCCTGCGCAAGAGTTTCGAGCTGAATTTCTTCGCCCATCATACCTTCGCCAAAGCCGCCGCCAATCTGTTCAAAGAGCAGGGCCGTGGTGGCCAAATCCTGATCAATGTCAGCAAGCAAGCGGTAAACCCGGGCAAAGGCTTCGGCGCTTACGGCATC
>JAJRRX010000235.1 GCA_024279075.1 Alphaproteobacteria bacterium
GCACGCTGCTCCTCAACAGGGGTATCCACCTCTTCGATCGGCCTTGGCTCGGGCGGCCGGATCATCGGCAGCGGGCGCGGCGTGCGGCCTGCATGCACACGCTGCATGGTTTCTTTCCATATCTGCGCTGGTAAGCCGGAGCCTGTGACGCCGGTTAGGGGCGTATTATTATCATAGCCCATCCAAACCCCTGCCACATAGTCAGCGGTAAACCCGATAAACCATGCGTCTTTTGCGCCTTGGGTGGTGCCGGTTTTACCGCCCATCTGCCAGCCCTCTATCTGCGCGCGCCGCCCAGAGCCGGTTTCTGCCACTTGGTTAAGCATATAAATCAGGTACCCATCCGCCAGCTCGCTCAGCACCCGCCGCCCTTGGCTTGGGCGGCTTATGTTAAAGGGACGGGAGCCATCGCTCAGCGTCAGGTCCAGCATACCAAAGGGCTTGCTTAGCCGCCCGCCATTGAGAAAGCCCGCATAGGCCCCCGTCATTTCCAGCAGGCTAACCTCGGTCACCCCAAGCGCCACGGCGGGGCCAGTCGCAATATCAGAAGTAATGCCAAAATCCATCGCCATCGCCCGCACCCGCTCGCGGCCCACTTCTTCAGAAACCCGCACCGCGATTGTATTTATCGAGCGCGCCATCGCCTGTGTCAGCGTCATCACCCCCATATAATCACGGTTATAATTCTTTGGGCTCCACGGGCCGGAGCCGGGGATGTCAATCGTCAGCGGCGCGTCTTCGACCACGGCGTTCGGGGTCCAGCCTGCCTCAAGCGCGGCAGCGTAAACAAAGGGTTTGAAGGACGAGCCGGTTTGTCTGCGCGCTTGGGTGGCACGATTAAAGTAATCGCCCTCAATATTGCGCCCGCCAACCACCGCTCGCACCGCCCCATCTGGCGACATCACCACAATCGCCGCCTGCGCCTCGGAGCCTGCGGACACATCATTGGCAAACACATTTTCCAGCGCTGCCACTGCGGCGCGCTGGATGGCGGGGTCAAAGCTAGTGAGGATGACAACATCTTCCGCTGTATCGCGCGTAAAGGCTTGCAGCACCTCGTCGCCATTCATCGTCATCACCCAATCGGCATAATCCCCGCCTACAAGGGTTTGCGCCACGGTTGAAAGCCGTGCCGGATCGGCCAATGCAATTTCAGCTTCAACGCGGGTCAAGTAGCCTTGCTCCTGCATCAACCCGATCACAACCCCCGCCCGCGCTTGGGCCCGCGCGAGGTTGCGCGTGGGGGCAAAGCGGCTTGGGGCTGTCAACAACCCAGCCAGCATTGCGCTTTCCGAGGGTGTGAGATCGCGCGCGGATTTGGCAAAATAACGCTGGGCAGCGGCCTCAAAGCCATAAGCCCCCGCGCCCAAGTAAGCACGATTCAGATAAATGCTCAGAATATCATCCTTGGGGTATTTCAGCTCCATTGCAAAGGAAAACGGCACCTCTTGTAGCTTGCGCCACATGCTCTGCCGGCGGCATTCGGCCTCGGTGCTGTCGGTATCCCCAAGGCAAAGCAGCTTGGCCACCTGTTGGGTGATGGTCGAGCCGCCATGGCCCGAAAGCGGCCCGCGCCCCTCGCGCAGATTAATCCGAATGGCACTGGCAATGCCGCGCGGGCTAATGCCGAAATGGCTGTAAAAGCGTTTATCCTCGGTCGCTACCACCGCGTTTTTCAAAGCGGGAGATACCGTTTGTGCCCGAAGCGAGCCGTCAAACTGCTCGCCGCGCCAGGCAAAAATATCGCCGTAGCGGTCAAGCAACTGCACTGAACCACGAGAGCGGCCATCGAGCTGGTCCTCCAACGGCGGCAGTTGCACATAGTAAAAGCCTGTCCAGAGTGCAACAACTAGGCTGCCGAGCAGCGCACCGCGCCATGTGAACCA
>JAJRRX010000236.1 GCA_024279075.1 Alphaproteobacteria bacterium
GATCAATAATGTAGAGCGAGGCAGCTAAAATCGCCCCCCAGCCAAACAGGTAAATACCGCCATATGCGAGGAAAACCAGCATCAGCCCGCCATACTCAATAAGCAGCGCGCGGCGCTCGCCGAAGCGCTGCACAAAGCCGCCCATCAGGGGCGCAAACACCATGTTAGCCGTGAAGTTAATCAGGAACAGCGCCGTGACCTCATGCACGGCAAAGCCAAAGCGCTCGACCATCATAAAGGCCGCAAACACAATAAAGATCTGCCGCCGCGCGCCAGACATAAATTGCAGCGTGTAGTATAGCCAGTAGCGCTTACGCAATATCAGCCGCGTGTGCTGCTTGGTGTGGGATTTAAACTGCGGATAGGCGACAAAGCCGATAACCGCGATCAAAAATGCCGTGATCCCGCCTGTCATATAAACAAAATTGAAGCTCAGATCAAAGGTTTGCCAGAAGATCACCAACAGCACGTAAACGACCAAAGATGACGCTGACCCCGCCGCAACAATCCAGCCAATAGTGCGCGGGGCTTTGGCCTTATCAATCCATTGCAGCTGCAAGGATTGGTTCACGGTTTCATAATAATGAAACCCGAGCGAGGACAAAATGGTTGTCATCAGCAGCCCCTCAAAGCTTGGGAACCACGCGGTAACCGCCGTCGCCAGCCCTGAAACCATGAGCATAAGCAAGCCCAAGCGCTGCTCACGGATAAACACCAGCAAGCCCATAACCCCAATCGCTGCCAAGCCCGGAATCTCCCGCACCGATTGCAGCCAGCCAATGTCTGCCCCGTCAAAATCCGCCACTTCAATCACGAAGTTATTAAGCAGCGCCATCCAGGTTGAATGGGCAAAGGGCAGCGCCGCCGCCATCAGCACAAGCAGGGCCACAGGGCGGCGCCACGCGGGCAGGTTTTTGGCTTCCGTCAGGGTGAGAAAATGTCGCATCTGACCAGCCTTAAACTCTTGGTGACAGGATGACCATATAAAGGCCAAGGGTTTTTGTCGTAAATATGATCTAGGTCAAGGCTTATGCTTGCCTTTACTCATATTCCAAAAAACAAATATTTGTGAAGGAGCGGATGATGGACCTGATCAGCATTATGGATACCCTCGGGGAAGCCAACACCAAAGCCCTCGCGGGGCTGATCATTGGTGTGATCTTTGGCGTGGCCGCCCAGCGCTCGCAGTTTTGCTTGCGGGCTTCCGCGGTTGAGTTCGCCCGCGGCCATATTGGCCCCCGCACCGCTGTGTGGCTGCTGACCTTTGCTACCGCGCTTTTCTGGACGCAATTCATGATTTTCTTCAACTATGTGGACCTCACCGAGGCCCGCATTCTTGCGGTGCCGGGCTCGATCTCTGGTGCTATCCTTGGCGGGCTGCTGTTTGGTATTGGCATGGTCATGGCGCGCGGTTGCTCGGGGCGGCTTTTAGTGCTCGCCGCCACCGGCAATCTGCGCGCTGTGATCTCCGGCCTTGTGTTTGCGATATTTGCCCAGATGAGCCTACATGGTTGGCTTTCCCCCCTGCGCAACAGCCTCGCCAGCTTGTGGACAACCCCGGGCGGGCGCAACATAAACCTGCTAGACCCACTTGGCCTGCCCGGCGGCTTTGGCATGTTGATGGGCATCGGTTTTACGATTTACGCGATCTACATCGCCTATAAAAACCGTGTTGGCTTTATGGTGCTGTTTTTTGGTGCGGGCGTTGGCTTTGCGGTGGCACTTGGCTGGCTCGCCACTTATACGCTGGCCTCTGTCAGCTTTGAGCCAACTTCGATCGAGAGCCTGACATTTACCGGCCCTTCGGCCAACACGCTGATGTATTTCCTAGAAACCAGCCCGATCCCGACCTTTGCCATTGGCCTTATCCCCGGCGTATTCCTTGGCTCGTTTGTAACCTCGCAAATCACCCGCACCTATAAATGCCAAGGCTTTGAAGGGGCCAAATCCATGCGGCGTTACCTTTCGGGCGCGGCGCTGATGGGCTTTGGTGGTATGCTGGCGGGGGGCTGTGCCATTGGCAACGGTGTTACCGGCACCTCGGTGTTTTCGCTGACTGCGTGGATCGCGCTATTTTGCTTCTGGGTCGGGGCCAAGCTGGCCGATGCCTTGCTCGATAACCGCACCTTCCGCCTCGCCACGGCGGTTTAGCTCGGCGGCCAGCCCGCGCTGGTAAATGGCGCTTTTGGTTTTGGCTTGCATGGCTTTTTCATACCAACTTGCGGTTAACTCGCCATTAATCGCCCGCCGCGCGACCTCATAGAATATGCCGATCTCGGTAAAATACTCCGGAATGATATGGCCAGAAAACGGTGCCTCGAACAGCTGCGCGCCGGGCACGCGGCTAGCATGGGCCCAATCACGGGCGAAAAACGGATCGGCAAAAATCAGAAACTCGGTTTCATAATCCAGCTCACCCAGCGCATCCGCATGTGGCCCTGTGCGGTTATAATCAAGCTTGGAGGACATTTCAGAGGGCCACGGCACCCCCCACCTAAGGGTGGTGCGCGGCTGCATCGCCACCACGCGCTCGGCCCCGCACAGGGTGGAAAAGGCCAGCGCCGCAAAGCCGCCAAGCGAGTTCCCGTAAGTTACGACGCTGTCGTAACCTTCAAAAAACCCACTGTCTTTCATGGCGTAAAAAAATTCCCAAATCTCGTTATTTTGATACCAGTCCAGCACTTTTGGCATAATATAAAGCCCGTCCCAACCCTCACGCGTAACGATATCTTGCGCCCATGCGGGCTTGCTTGGGTCCTCCCCCAAGGCAACAAACTCAAAGCTGATCACCAAGCGGGCGCTGCCCTGCAAGCAAGAGCGCACCATAGTGTTGCCAATGTCGATCTCCTGAATATCCATGCGCCCCTCCGCTTAAATCGTAGCACGGTTTTGCGCTTTCCTCTGTAGCATAGCTGACATCCGCGCCTTGACAGCCACCAGCGGATATGGCCCAATCCAGCCAGAGGAGCCGCCATGCCACACGACCATTCTGAACCCCATTCCCTGTTGCCCTCAGACCCGGAGCTGCGCGCCCGCGCTTTGGAGACAATACTGGTGCAAAAAGGCTTGGTGGACCCAGCGGCCTTAAGCGCCCTGATTGATACCTACCAAAACGAGATCGGCCCGCAAAACGGGGCGCAGGTGGTGGCGCGCTCGTGGCTGGACCCTGCTTTTAAGGCCCGACTGCTGGCAGATGCCACCAGCGCCATTGCCGAGCTTGGCTTTGAAGGGCGGCAGGGCGAACATATGGTGGCGGTGGAGAACACACCGGAGATGCATAATATGGTCGTCTGCACCCTGTGCTCTTGCTACCCGTGGCCGGTGCTTGGCATTCCGCCCGCTTGGTATAAATCCGATGAATATCGGGCGCGGGCGGTTAAGGAGCCGCGGGCGGTGTTGGCCGAATTTGGCGTGGCCTTGCTGGCGGGCCAAAAAGTGCGGGTGTGGGATTCCAGCGCCGAAGTGCGCTATCTTGTGTTGCCGATGCGGCCTGCGGGCAGTGAGGGGCTGAATGAGGCCGCGCTGGCGGCGCTGGTGTCGCGCAACGCCATGATCGGCACAGCTTTGGCAGGCACAGCATGACCCGCGCCCATGATCTTGGCGGGCGGCCTGCGGGGGATATTCCTGAAAAAGACGATGCTGTGGTGTTTCATGTAGGCTGGCATGCCAAAGCGCTAGCCCTCAACCTTGCCTGTGGCGCACTTGGGGCTTGGAATATTGATGCTTCCCGCTTTGCCCGTGAGCAGTTACGCGATTACGCCACGCTTTCGTATTATGAAAAATGGATGGCGGGGCTGGCGAACCTGTTGGTTGAGCGGGGGGTGGTAAGCGAGGCCGAGCTTGCAGGTGAAGTGGCAAAAGCGCCCCGCTCCGATAAATCACTCCACGCTGGCGATGTGCCCAGCGCCATTCGCAAGGTCATCCCGTATTTGCGCTCCTCTGGCCCCGCACCGCATTTTCAAGTTGGCGACCGCGTGCGCACAGTGCCTGCCCCCGGGGCTGGCCATTGCCGCTTGCCAGCCTATGCCGCAGGGCGGGTTGGCACCATTATTTTGAGCCACGGCAACCATGTGTTGCCCAATAGCAATGCCCGCTTTCAAGGCGAAAACCCGCAGCCGCTTTACACGGTTGAATTTACCGCCGCCGAGCTGTGGGGCGAGGCGGCTGAAGCAACCGGAGATGCCATGAGCCTTGATCTGTGGCAGCCCTATATGAGGCCCGCATGAGCCCGGCAACGCCCCCTGCCCCGTTTGAGGCCCCGTGGCACGGCCAAGCCTTTGCCTTAACAGTTGCGCTTAATGAAGCTGGCCATTTTAGCTGGTCCGACTGGACAAAAACCTTCGGCGCGGCGCTGAAAGACGCAGGCTCTGCACGACCACTTGATGGTAGCGATGATTATTATACCGCGTGGGTGAGCGCGCTAGAAACCATGCTTGGCGAAATAGGCATAGCTGATCAGGGCCTGCTCACGGCTATGAAAACGCGTTGGACAGAGGCCTTCCTTGCCACGCCTCATGGC
>JAJRRX010000237.1 GCA_024279075.1 Alphaproteobacteria bacterium
CCCGCACCCACCACGATCTCCCCTGCCATCATGCCTATGCCGGCCGGTGTAAAAAACAACCCAAAAGAACTGCCGATATTTGTCAGCGCGCTTAGCCCCATGGTGATGGCAAATATCGCATGGCTTATCAGCAAATAAAGCAAAAACCACACCACAATAATTGCCCCGACCCAAGGGATTTGCCGCTTTCGCTCCATCAGCGCACAGGTGAACACCCGCCGCCATGTCACTGGTTCTTTATGCTCTATCAGGCACGACGTGGCATAAAACCCAACCCCTGCAAAAGGGGCCAGAAGTGGAAAGCCAACCGTGAGCGGCATTACCCACCAAATTTCGCCGGAAAAAAACAGCACCGAGATGATCACATAGCCGCCAAGCACGTAAAACGCCGAAAAGAATAACCCGACAAGGGGCGCGGATTTATAGTCGTTCCAGCCGCCTTTCAAGCATTCAAACAAGTCTGCCGTAGAAATCTCGTTGATCTCGGGTAGCTCGCTGGCGTCTTCTTCTCTGGTGGCTTCCATCATTTATCCCTTTTTCTTACAATTAAAGGGGATTTTCTTTACGGGGTCTAGGAAAAACTTGTTCTGCATCAATTTTTTAGCGAGACCGGCGGCTCTAGGGCTCCCAAAAATTACAAATGAAACGCTTCGCCCCCCCCCTTCCTCCGTCGCTAACGCGCCGAAAATCAGGAGGAAAGAACGATAGGGCCGTTTAATCCTGCGCTTGCGCTTCGCCACGGCTTTTGCCGGTGACCTCAAGTGCCAATGCGGCGGCCATAAATTTATCGAGGTCCCCATCGAGCACCCCTTGGCTATCCGACGTTTCCACATTGGTGCGCAGGTCTTTTATCATTTGGTAGGGTTGCAACACGTAGGAGCGTATTTGATTGCCCCAGCCCGCATCGCCCTTGGCATCATGCGCGTCCTGAATGCTTGCCGTGCGCTTGCGCATTTCGATCTCGTAAAGCCGCGATTTTAGCGCCGCCATACAGGTGGCACGGTTTTGGTGTTGGGATTTGGCAGAAGCCGTGACCACAATGCCGGTGGGCAAATGGGTCATCCGCACCGCTGAATCGGTTTTATTAACGTGTTGGCCACCAGCACCCGATGAGCGATAGGTATCAACCCGCAGGTCTGACGGGTTAATATCTATATCAATGGTATCGTCGATCACGGGGTAAACCCAGACCGAGCTAAAAGACGTATGCCGCCGTGCCGCGCTATCAAACGGCGAAATCCTTACCAAACGATGAACGCCGCTCTCGCTTTTTAACCAACCATAGGCATTCAGCCCCTTGATTTGGTAGGTGACGGACTTGATCCCCGCTTCCTCGCCCGCGTTATAAGAGGTGGTTTCGACCTTATATCCATGCTTTTCAGCCCAACGCGTATACATCCGCGCCAGCATCGAGGCCCAGTCGCAACTCTCGGTGCCGCCAGCGCCCGAATTAATCTCTATGAAGCAATCATTACCATCGGCTTCCCCGTCAAGCAGCGCTTCCAGCTCCTTTTTGGCGGCGTCCTCCACCAAAGCGGCGATGGCTGATTCGGCCTCTTCCACCACTTCGCTGTCCTCTTCCATCTCGCCCAGCTCGATCATATCTATATGGTCTTGCAGCTCGTTTGAGAGGGTTTTGTAGTTTTCCAGCGCATCGGCCAGCATTTGCCGCTCGCGCATCAGCTTTTGCGCTTTGGCAGGGTTGTTCCACAGGTCAGGGTCCTCTGACATGGCGTTGAACTCTTCCATCCGGTGCTCAGCGGTTTCCAAATTCAGCCTTTGCGCCAAAAGGGCAATGGATTTGCGAATCTGGGCCGCTTGGTTCTCGGTTTCTGCGCGCATTTCAGGCTCTTTTCTTAGTATTCGTCGCCAGCGGATAGCCCGCCGAAGGTGGCTTTAGCCGGCAATATAACTGTCTGGCCGCCAACCTCAACTGTTTGGCTGTCTGCCTCGCCACGCCCAAAGAACAAGAGATCGCGGCCCATAACAAAGCCACCATCGACAAATTCGCCGTAAGCGCCGTAGGCTGGCTCCTCGCCCGCGCGGAAAAGTTCGGTGACCACGTTTTCGCCGGTGGCATCATCAGGTAGGCGCTCGCCAGTATAACGGTCAATTTTTACAAACACCGTGCCGCCGGGCTGGGGGTAATTAAAGGAACCGTGGCGAGGCAGATAGGCCTTCATGAATTCCACAAAAACCGGCCCGCACATAGAGCCACCGTAAGCGCCGCGCCCCATTGGGGTGGGTTGGTCATAGCCAATATAGCAGCCCGCTGCAATTTGCGGGGTAAAGCCGATAAACCACGCATCCTTGGCGCCGTTGGTGGTGCCGGTTTTGCCCGAAATTGGCAAACCAAGGCGGCCAACGGTGCTGGCCGCCGTGCCCCGCGCCACCACGCCGCGCATCATGCTGGAAAGCTGATATGCCGTCACGGGGTCCATGATTTGTGGGGCGTAATCGCGCACCCACGGCTCCATATCTGTCACGAGGTTTTCACCCGAGCAATCGACACAGGTGCGCGGGTCGTGGCGCAGTATCGTATTGCCGTTGCGGTCTTGCACCCGGTCCACCAAAGTTGGCTCCACCCGCCGCCCGCCATTGGCAAATTCGGAATAAGCGCTGACCATGCGGTAAAGCGTGGTTTCCCCCGCGCCCAGCGAATAGGCTAGGTGCTCGGGCATGTTATCATAAATACCAAAGCGCTCGGCATAAGCGGCAATTACATCCATGCCAACATCTTGCGCGATCCGCACCGTCATCAGGTTACGCGAATTCACGATGCCTGTGCGCATCGGCGCTGGCCCGTAAAACTTGCGAGAGGAGTTTTGTGGCCGCCAAATGCCATCGCCTGTATTCACCTCGATCGGGGCATCGACCACGATAGACGCGGGCGTATAGCCGTTATCCAGCGCCGAGGCATAGACAAACGGCTTAAAGGCCGAGCCGGGCTGGCGCATAGCTTGCGTGGCGCGGTTAAAGCTGCTGGCTTGGTATGAAAACCCACCTTGCATGGCGAGCACGCGGCCTGTTTGCGGGTCCATCGCCACAAAAGCGCCCTGCACACCGGGGATTTGCCGCAGCGACCAAAAATCGCGCGTGCCGTCTTCCTTCAGGATTTCTTTCACAAAAACCACGTCACCGACCGCCCATATATCAGCGGCCACTTGCGGGCGGCTGCCTGTGGAGCCATCTTCCAACCGTGGCCGCGCCCATTTGGCCTCACGCACGGTCAGGAAATGGCCGTCTTCGTCATCCTCAACCCCTTC
>JAJRRX010000238.1 GCA_024279075.1 Alphaproteobacteria bacterium
AAATCAGCTGAAAGCGTAGCGCCGCCCATGTCTGGATTGGTGATGTCAGCGCGAAAAAAGGAGCCGAGAAATTCCATGGATTTGATGGTGGCTTTAAAGGTGTTTTCACCGTCAACCTCCACCGGCAACACGTCTTCAGGGCGGATGGTCACTATAGACTTCCCAGATATCTCGTTGTTATCACACCGCAATTCAATACTTCCGATTGTAATGCTCTCCCCATTGGCCGTGGCAGGTAACTGGTTCATCGCGCCGATAAAATCAGCCACAAACAGGCTGGCGGGGTTGCGGTAAATCTCTAAAGGCGTGCCGACTTGCTCAATCGTGCCGTGGTTCATCACCACAATTCGGTCCGCCATGCTAAGCGCTTCTTCTTGGTCATGGGTCACCATCACGGTGGTAATGCCAAGCTTGCGTTGCAGCTCTTTCACCTCGTGGCGCAGGAAAATTCGCACTTTGGCATCCAGCGCTGAAAGCGGCTCATCGAGCAGCAAAAGGCCGGGGTTGGTGGCAATGGCGCGGGCCAATGCAATGCGCTGCTGCTGCCCGCCCGAAAGCTGGGCCGGGTATTTTTTGCCTTGGTCCGGCAGGCCGACAAGCGCCAATAACTCGGCCACGCGGGCCTTAACCTCAGCCCGTGGACGCTTAGCATTTTCCAGCCCATAAGAAATATTTTTTTCGATCGTCAGGTTGGGAAATAGCGCGTAGGATTGAAAAACAATGCCAAAATCCCGCTCTGCTGGCGGCAAGTTTGAGACATCTTTGCCTGCCTGCTCGACCTTTCCCATGCTCTGCAAATCCAGCCCCGCAATGGCGCGTAAAAGCGTGGTTTTTCCACAGCCGGAGGGGCCAAGGAAGCACAGAAATTCACCCTCGATCACATCCAGCGAAATCTCCCGCAAAGCCGTAAAATCTCCGAAATTCTTCCAGAGGTTTTCAATACGCAAATAAATAGACGGCGCTGAATCGAGCATTTAATAATCCTTGATATGGAGGTATCGGGGCGGCCATACCGCCCCGATTAGGCCCCTATTTAGGGTCAGATTTGCCATCATAACGGCTGGCCCATTCCTCAAGAATAGCGCCGCGATTATTGGCAGCAAACTCGAAATCATTGTCGATCATCGCATCAACTAAGCCCTCGGGGAAATACTCCACAGGTTGCGCCACACCAGGGTAAGCCACAACCGCATAGCCTTGGTTATAAAGCTCGTTGGCCTTCTGCGTTACCGTCCAGTCAACCAGTGTTTGCGCGGCTTCAAGGTTGGCTGTGCCCGCCACAATCGCTGTCGCTTCCATATCCCAGCCTACGCCCTCAGATGGCACTATTATCTCGATCGGCGCACCCGCAGCCTTGGATTTGGCACCACGGAAAGCAAACGATACCCCAATAGTGGTTTCGCCAGCCGCCGCCAGTTTGCAAGGGGCCGAGCCAGAGTGGGTATAGCGCGAAATATTGGCGTGCAAGCCGTCCATATATTCCCAGCCGCCCTCTTCGCCAAAAATCTGTAGCCAGCTGGAGACATCCAAAAAGCCTGTGCCGGAAGAATTCGGGTTTGGCATAATGATCTGGCCAGCATAAATGGGGTTTGTCAGGTCGGCCCAGCTTGTTGGCGCCGGCACGCCGTTAGCCTCGCCCTCAACCGTGTTATAGCAAATCGCAGCCACCCATGCGTCCATGCCTGTCCATGCGGGCGGGGTGGAGCTGTCCACAAATTTTGGGTCGAGGTTCTCTACGCCTGCTGGGGCGTATGGCTCTAGCATGTCTTCGCCCTTCATCAGCAAAAGCGAAGTGGCGGCAAGGCCCCAAATCATATCTGCTTGCGGATTATCACGCTCTGCCAATAGCTTAGCGGTAATCACGCCGGTGGAATCCCGCACCCAATTAATGGTAATATCGGGATGATCCTCATTAAAGGCGGCGGCATAGCGCGTTAGGTCTTCAGCCTCAACTGCTGTATAAACCGTCAGTTCAACGGCCATGGCTTGCGCGGCAACGCCGAGTGCAAGCACCGATGCAATTGCAAATTTGTTCATAATATCCTCCGTGGATGATCGGGAATCCTAGCGAATCTGGCTCCCGTTTTTTAGTATGCTCAGTTTATGACAAATTTTTTACAAATGTAGGGAAATTTCCAGTTTTCGAAAATTCGATTCAGTAATTGGATACAGTCCTACTCTACTAAACTAGTTTAGTAGAGTAGAAGAAACACCGGTAAGCGCCAGTTTTTACATACATTATTCAAAATACAAGCAAAATGAAACACGCCAAAAGGCGTGTTTCAAAAATGTGCAGCAGCGGGCCAAAACCCACCCTATTTTTTAGTGCGCCACCTGAGCGCCCGTGCTTTTTGCAGCCTCAATAGCGGCCGCGGCGGCAAGCTCATCCCACTCAATCGGTTCCGGCATCCGCTCCAGCGCAATCTCCAATACATCCATCACATTAGACACCGGAATCAGCTCCAGCCCTTCCTTCACATTGCCCGGAATTTCAGCGAGGTCTTTCTCATTATCCGCGGGAATAAGCACAGTTTTAATGCCCCCCCTCAGCGCCGCCAAAAGCTTCTCTTTCAGCCCGCCAATCGGCAGCACATTGCCACGCAGCGTCACTTCGCCAGTCATCGCCACATCGCGCTTAACCGGAATTTGCGTGAGCACTGAAACAATCGAGGTCACCATGCCAATGCCCGCACTCGGACCGTCTTTCGGGGTGCCACCATCTGGCACGTGCACGTGAATATCCATCTTCTCGAATTCCGGCGGCTTAATCCCCAGCGTGGTCGCCTTAGAGCGCACAAAACTCGATGCCGCATCAATGCTTTCCTTCATCACATCGCCAAGTTTACCCGTTGTTTTCATCCGGCCCTTACCCGGTAGGCGCAGCGCTTCGATGTGCAACAGGTCGCCGCCGACACTTGTCCAAGCCAGCCCGGTTACCACACCAATTTGGTTTTGCTCCTCGGCAAGGCCAAACTTGAAGCGTTTCACCCCGAGGAAATCCCCGATATTCTCGGAGGTCACCACCACGGATTCTGCATCTTTCTTGATGATCTGGGTCACCGCCTTACGGCAGAGCTTAGCGATCTCGCGCTCAAGGTTCCGCACACCAGCTTCGCGGGTGTAATAGCGGATAATATCGCGCAGTGCGCCATTTTCCAGCGTAAATTCACCCTTTTTCAGCCCATGGCCCTTCTTTTGCTTTTCGATAAGGTGCTGCTTGGCAATCTCGGATTTCTCATCCTCGGTATAGCCCGCAAGCGTAATTATCTCCATCCGGTCGAGCAGCGGCCCCGCCATATTATAAGTGTTTGCCGTCGTCAAAAACATCACATTGGAGAGGTCATATTCGACCTCCAAATAATGGTCCGTAAAGGTGCTATTTTGCTCAGGGTCAAGCACTTCCAACAGCGCTGAAGATGGATCACCACGATGATCCCTCCCCATTTTATCAATTTCATCAAGCAAAATCAGTGGGTTCACCGTTTTGGCCTTTTTCATTGACTGGATGATCTTGCCCGGCATCGAGCCGATATACGTCCGCCGGTGGCCACGAATTTCGCTTTCATCCGAAACACCACCCAACGAAATGCGGATAAACTCCCGCCCGGTGGCCCGCGCCACGGACTTTCCGAGCGAGGTTTTGCCCACACCCGGAGGGCCAACGAGGCACAGGATAGGCCCCTTCAATTTCCGTGAGCGTTGCTGCACCGCAAGATATTCAACAATGCGTTCTTTCACCTTTTCTAGCCCGTAATGGTCCGTATCCAGCACCTTTTGCGCCGCATTCAGGTCCTTCTTTACCCGCGTGCGCTTGGCCCACGGAATCGAAATAAGCCAGTCCAAGTAGTTCCTCACCACGGTCGCCTCGGCAGACATCGGGGACATCGACTTGAGTTTCTTCAGCTCCGCCTCCGCCTTTTCCTCAGCCTCCTTGGAGAGCTTCACCTCGGCAATTTTCGCCTCCAGCTCGGCTATTTCGCCGCCGCCTTCTTCGCCATCACCCAGCTCTTTCTGAATGGCCTTCATTTGCTCATTCAGGTAATATTCCCGCTGTGTTCGCTCCATTTGGGATTTCACACGGCTCTTGATTTTGCGCTCGACTTTCAACACTGCCATCTCGCCGTGCATCAATTCAAACACTTTTTCCAGCCGCGCTTCCAGCCCTTCAACCTCCAGCAACGCCTGCTTATCTTCTTGCTCCACACTCAAGTGGCCCGCCACGGTATCGGCCAGCTGCGCGGGGTTTTTTGTTTCCTTCACAGCCTCCAGCGCCTCATCCGGCACGCCGGAATTCAGCTTGGCATAGCGGGTAAATTCAGCCGTCACGGAGCGCACCAGCGCCTCGATCTCGTCCGACTTTCCCTCGGGCTGCTCCAGCAGGTCCGCTTCCGCTTCAAAATAGTCCTCATTGGGCAAAAACTCGGCAATCCGGGCCCGCTGTTTGCCTTCAACCAGCACTTTAACCGTGCCATCAGGCAGCTTGAGCAGTTGCAGCACATTGGCCAATACCCCGACGCGGTGAATGCTATCAACCGTTGGCTCATCCTCGGATGGGTCCATCTGGCTAGAGAGTAAAATCTCTTTATTATCCTCCATCACCTCTTCAAGCGCGCGCACAGATTTTTCGCGGCCCACAAAAAGAGGCACGATCATATGCGGAAAAACCACAATATCGCGCAGGGGCAAAACAGGCAGGGTGACGGTGTTCAGCTCGGTCATATTTTTTCCTCAAATTGGCAAGGCACTTTGCCCCGATTATCGGCAGCGGCAGCGCCTTCCGGTC